>NZ_BAAAGU010000014.1:0-50459 GCF_039524635.1 Streptomyces thermocarboxydovorans
GCGTGCAGCTGCAAGGCGGAGGAGGGCGCCGATGCGGAGCATCGGCAACCGGTGACAACGCCGCAGATGCGCGTGCCGGACCCCGCGTCCGCGGGCTGATCCAAACGACAGGCCCTAGGAGCCGCGGGGCGTTGAGCCCTGGGGCACAAAGACCCCGGAGTCGTTGTCTGTCACCCGACCACCCTCACCGATCGGCATCGGCTCCGGACCACGAAGGAGAGGGCGGGCACCCGTGCGGGGGTGCCCGCCCTCTCTTCGTACGGCCGGGAACGCCGGTGTCCGGGCTGACGCCTGGTCAGCCGGGTCCGGAACGGGACGCCTGGTCAGCCGAGGCCGCGATGGGCGGCCCACAACTCGGCGGCCCGGCCGGCGGCGTCGGAGATCAACGCCGCCAGCGCGGGCTCGTCGGGGACCCGGAACGAGACGTAGTTGCCCCGGCCGCCCTCGACGGGCCGGCCATACGCCTTGGCCGCGAGACGGCCGTCGGGCAGCAGCCGGATGTTGAGGGTGGTCAGGTGGTAGGTCTGCCCGCGCCGGGTGTCCGTCCAGCGCAGCTCCTCGGGGACGGTCACGTTGATGGCCAGAGCACTCACTTCCAGATCGTCGCTGCTCATGGCCGGATCATGTCACGCGGCCCGCGACGGGCCGTCGCCCGAGCGGAAGCCGGGGAGCCCGCGGCACGGGACGGCGGGCTCCCCGGAACGCGGCCGTCCGGCGACCGGTCAGCGGGCGTCGCGGCGCCTGCGGGCGGCGATGAGCAGGCCGCCGCCCGCGAGGACCACGACCGCGCCGGCCCCCGCGATGTACGGGGTGGCGTCGTTGCCGCCGGTCTCGGCGAGGTCCGTGCCGGACCCGCCCTCGGCGTCCGTGCCGGAGGACTCCTTGGCACCGGTGCCGCCGCCGCCCTCCGACTCCTTGGCACCGGTGCCGCCGCCCTCCGACTCGCCCTGGTCGCCGCGGGGCTTGAAGCCGGCCGGCGGCTTGTCGCAGCCGATGCCGTCGCCGTCCCGGTCAAGTCGCTTGGCGTAGTGCTGGTCGCCCGCCGGGATGTTGGAGTACCCGTTGTTGTAGGCCTCGGTGCAGTTGGCGAACGGGTGGTTGCCGTCGTGGGCCACGGCGGTGGCCGGGACGGCGGCCAGGGCCAGCGCGGCGAGGGCCGCGGCTGACGCGCGGGCGGACGTGCGGGCGGACGTGCGGATCGGGTTCATGGACGAATCCCCCCAGTGGTGCGTGTGCTCGGTTTCGAGATGGACGAAGCTACTGAGCACCCCGGGACATGGGGGAGATATGAAGAAGCCGTGACAGGAACGTGACGTGACCGGAGGGTAGCTCTCCGCAACAGCCTGCGGAGGTCCGCCTGATGACGCACCGTCAGGTAAGGTCGCCGCCCCCGTCAGGCCGGCAGGGCGGGCCGTTCTCTGGGGCGGGAACCCGAGCCGTCCGAGGCGCCGAGGGACTCCGGCGGGGACGCCGAGGGGAGGCTGATCACCGCGTCCAGGCCGCCCGTCGCCGCCGCCCGCAGCGCCGCCTCGCCGCCGCTCGCACGGGCCAGCCGCTGCACCAGGGCCCGACCCAGGCCCGTGCCGCCCTTCAAGACGGCCGGGCGGTGAGAACCGCACGACCCCGCCCGACCCCGACGACCGAGCGCGCATCTCGGGGTCACCCCCCGGGGATGCGCGCTCGGCTGTGTTCGCGAACTGACCGGACCGCTCAGGCCGCCTTCACCTCGTAGGCCGTCACACGGACCGCCTCGTCGTCCAGGCACTGCCCGGTCCCCAGGTCGAAGCGCTGCTTGAGCAGCGGGGAGGCGACGAACGGGCGGCCCTGGTGGGAGCCGGTGAGGCCGCGGGAGAGCACCGCCGCGCCGGTGAACGGGTCGCAGTTGTCGATCGCGTAGAGGTTCCCGGCCCGGTCGGTGAAGACGGCGACCTGGCGGCCGTCGGGCAGCAGGGCCGCCACTCCGCGGCCCGGGATCAGCGTGCTCAGGTCGCAGACCGTGAACCAGCCGTCCGCCAGGCGGAGCTGCACCTTCAGATCGGTGGTCTCGAGTGCCAGGGTCATCGCTGGGCGCTTCCTTCCAGGATCTCGTCAGCGGGTCGCCGGCCGATGTTCAGCAGCGGCAGGTCGGGCTTGATCTGGTCGCGTTCGGGGACGAAGGAGACCACCGGGTCCGGGGTGTCCGGGGCGTTCACGAAGGACACGAACCGGGCCAGCTTCTCGGGGTCGTTGACGGTCTCGGCCCACTCGTCGCGGTAGTCGGCGACATGGGCGGCCATCAGGGCCTCCAGCTCGTCGCAGATGCCGAGCGAGTCGTGGACGACCACGTCCCGCACGTGCTCAAGGCCGCCGGGGATGCGCTCCAGCCAGGTGGAGGTGCGCTCCAGCCGGTCGGCGGTGCGGATGTAGAACATCAGGAACCGGTCGATCAGCCGGATCAGCTCGGCGTCCGACAGGTCCTGCGCCAGCAGGTCGGCGTGGCGCGGGGTGGCGCCGCCGTTGCCGCCGGCGTAGAGGTTCCAGCCGTTGGCGGTGGCGATCACACCGAAGTCCTTCGACTGGGCCTCGGCGCACTCCCGCTGGCAGCCGGAGACCGCCGACTTCAGCTTGTGCGGCGACCTCAGCCCCCGGTAGCGCAGCTCCAGGTCGATCGCCATGCGGACGGAGTCCTGGACGCCGTAGCGGCACCAGGTCCGGCCCACGCAGGACTTCACCGTGCGCAGCGACTTGCCGTAGGCGTGGCCGGACTCGAAACCGGCGTCCACCAGCCGGGCCCAGATCAGCGGGAGCTGCTCCACGCGGGCGCCGAACATGTCGATCCGCTGACCGCCGGTGATCTTCGTGTAGAGGCCGAAGTCGCGGGCGATCTCGCCGATGACGATGAGCTTTTCCGGCGCGATCTCACCGCCGGGGATGCGCGGCACCACCGAGTACGAGCCGTTCTTCTGCAGGTTGGCCAGGAAGTGGTCGTTGGTGTCCTGCAGGGCCGCCTGCTCGCCGTCCAGGACGTAGGTGCTGGCGCCGATCGTGGGGGCGAGGGAGGCGATGATCGAGGCCACGGCCGGCTTGCAGATCTCGCAGCCGTCGCCGCCCCGGGCGCCCTCCCGGCCGTACCGGTCGAGGAGGTCCTGGTAGGAGGTGATGCGCAGGGCGAGGACGATCTCGTACAGCTCCTCGCGGGTCTGGCCGAAACAGCCGCACAGGCCCTTGTCGACCTCGACGCCGCTCGCCTCCAGCTCGGCGTTGACCAGCTGCCCCAGCACCTTGACGCAACTGCCGCAGCCGGTACCGGCCTTGGTGCACTTCTTCACCTCGGGCACGGTGGTGCACCGGTGCTCGGTAACCGCGCCGCGGATGGTGCCCTTGGTGATGTTGTGGCAGGAGCAGATCACCGCGTCGTCCGGCAGTGCGGACGGGCCGAGCTGGGCGGACTCGCCGGCCCCCGCGGGCAGCACCAGCGACTCCGGTGCGACCGGCGGCACCGAGCCGGTCAGGGCGCGCAGCGTGCCGTACGCCTCCGCGTCGCCGACCAGGATGCCGCCGAGCAGGGTGCCGTCCCGGCCGATGACCAGCTTCTTGTACAGGCCGGCGCGGGAGTCGGAGTAGACGACGTCCAGGCAGCCCTCGGTGGTGCCGTGGGCGTCGCCGAAGGACGCCACGTCCACGCCGAGCAGCTTCAGCTTGGTCGACAGGTCGGCGCCGGTGAAGGCGGAGGCGTCCCCGGCGATCGTCGCGGCGGCCGTCCCGGCCTGCTCGTAGCCGGGGGCCACCAGGCCGTACACCCGGCCGTCCGCGGCCAGCGCGCACTCGCCGATGGCGAAGACGTTCGGGTCGCTGACCGTGCGGCACTGCTCGTCCACGGTGATGCCGCCGCGCTCGCCGACCTGAAGCCCGCAGTCGCGGGCCAGCTGGTCGCGGGGGCGGACACCGGCGGAGAACACCACCATGTCGGTGGCGAGTCCGGAGCCGTCGGACAGCTTCATCCCGGTGACCGCGCCGGACTCGTCGACCACGATCTCCTGGGTGCCGACCCCGGTGTGGACGGTCAGGCCCATCTCCTCGATGGTGCGCAGCAGCGCCGCGCCGCCGCCCTCGTCGACCTGCACCGGCATCAGCCGCGGCGCGAACTCCACGATGTGCGCGGCCAGTCCGAGCCCCTTCAGGGCACCCGCCGCCTCCAGCCCCAGCAGACCGCCGCCGACCACCGCGCCGGTCTTCGCCCTGCTCCGCGCGTACTCCTCGATGGCGAGGATGTCCTCGATGGTGCGGTAGACGAAGCAGCCCTCGGCGTCCTTGTTCGGCACCGGAGGCACGAACGGGTAGGAGCCGGTGGCCAGGACGAGGACGTCGTAGCCGACGACCAGACCCGAGCGAGCGGTGACCTTGCGTGCCTCGCGGTCGATGCTCGCGGCCGGGTCGCCGACATGCAGCTCGATGCCGTGGCCCTCGATGAACTGCAGGTCCGTCAGCGACAGGTCCTCGGGGGTCCGCCCCGAGAAGTACGAGGTGAGCTGCACACGGTCGTACGCGGGGCGCGGCTCCTCGCACAGCACGACCACGCGGTGCGTGGCGGTCAGGCCGCGTTCGGCGAGCGCCTCGAGGAAGCGCTGGCCGACCATGCCGTGGCCGACGAGCACGATCGTGGGGGTGCCCCCCGGGTTGGCGGTCATTCAGGAGCCTCCATCGTTGGTGAGCAGGTGGAGCAGCGGCCCGCCGCCGGAGGGGAGCGGCTCTGCTCCCTCCCAGGCGCGCGCCAGGGCGCCGACGGTGCCGAGTTCGCCGACCAGGACCCCGCCGACCAGGCGGTCCTCGCGGACGACGACCTTGCGGTAGGTGCCGCGGGTGGCGTCGGTGAGCTGCACGACGTCGTCGCCGGGCAGCGGCTCGGCCCGGCCGAACGCGGCGAGGTCGAAGGGGCTGTCGGGCCCGGTGAGCGTCAGCCGGGTCAGGGACCGGGTGCCGGTGTAGCGGGCGCCGGTGTCGCCGGCGAGCAGCGCGGCGAGCGCGTCGGCCTGTTCCAGCGCCGGGGCGGCCAGCCCGTAGACCGTCCCGGCGTGCTGGACGCAGTCCCCGACGGCGTGGATGTACGGGTCGGAGGTGCGCAGTTCGTCGTCGACGACGACGCCCTTGCCGACCTCCAGTCCGGCCGCCTGGGCGAGAGAGACCCTCGGGAGCACCCCGCAGGCCAGCACCACCAGGTCGGCGTCGAGCGCATAGCCGTCGGCCATCTCCACCGAGCGGACCGCACCGGCGACGCAGCGCACATCGCGCACCCGGCACTCGGTGTGCACCTCCACGCCGAGGCCGGTCAGATGCCGCTCGACCAGCGCGGACGCGGCCGGGTCGAGCTGGCGCTCCATCAGCCGCTCGGCCTGCTGGGCGAGGACCACCTGGGCGCCGCGCACGGCGAGCGCCCGGGCCGTGGACACCCCCAGCAGGCCGCCGCCGATGACGACCGCCCGCACGCCCGGCCGCACCGCCTTGGCCAGGCCCAGGCAGTCGTCCATGGTGCGGAAGGCGTGCACGCCCTCGGGCAGCTCGGGGCCGGTGGTGAACAGTCCGCGCAGCGGCGGCAGCACCGGGTTGGAGCCGGTGGCCAGCACCAGCCGGTCGTAGGCGATCACCGAGCCGTCCGCGCAGGAGACGGTCCGGCCGGCGCGGTCGATGCCGGTGACCCGGGCGCGGGTCAGCGCGGCGGGCGCCGGCAGGGCGGTCACCTCGGGGCTGTAGCGTCCGGCCAGCACCTCGGCGAGCAGCACCCGGTTGTAGGGCCGGTGCTCCTCCTCGCCGATCAGCGTCACGGGCGTGCCCAGCTCGCCGAGCCGCCGGGCGAGCCGTACGCCCGCGAGGCCGGAGCCGATCACCACCACACGCTCGTTCGAGGTCATGCCATCGAGCGTGCGGTGCGGGTGTTACCCGGTGGCATCACTCCTGTTTCCCGCGCGGAACGCTGCCCTCAGCGGGGGAGGGGCGGGGGTGTGAGGGCCCTCGCGGGGGGAGGCGAGGCGGGGACGCCCCGCCCCCGCCGTGGAGTCCATCGCCTGCTTCTGCGCCGCCGAACTCCCCGCCAGCGCCGTCAAGCACAGCGGGGCGAGCCGGGTCACGGTCGACGCCTGTTGGCCACGGACTGGCCTTGTTGCAGTACGAGGTCGGTCACGGCGTCGTCCCTGGCATCGGCCGCCTATGTCCCGGTGGGCCACGTCAAAGTGCCCGGGGCGCCCGCCACCCGACCGCGGGGAGTGATCGGACGGTGCTCCGCCCGAGAGCTGAGGCCCGGTCAGCGGCTGCCGGTCAGGTGGGCGAAGACGACGACGTTGCCCCGGTAGCCGGTGGTGCGGGAGTAGCCGCCGCCGCAGGTGATGACGCGCAGCTCGGGGCGGTCGGCCGCGCCGTAGACCTTGTGGTCGGGGAAGTTCTTCGCCTGGTAGACCTCGACGGCGTCCACGGTGAACACGGCGACGGTGCCGTCCCGGCGGTCCACCTCGATGGTGCTGCCCTTGCGCAGGGCGCCCAGGGAGTAGAACACGGCGGGGCCGTCCGCGCTGTCGACATGGCCAGCGACGATCGCGGTGCCCGTCTCGCCGGGGGTGGTGCCCTCCTCGTACCAGCCGGCGAGGTCCGGCCGCTCGGCGGGCGGGACGTCGAGGCTGCCGGAGGCGGTCAGGCCGAGCCCCGTGAGCGGGGCGTCCACCTCGATCGCGGGAATCCGGATCCGGTCGGGCGCCGAGGGGGCCATCGCGGGTGCCGAGGAACGGCCGCCGCCGTGGCCGTCGCCCTGGCCCGAGCGGGCCGCCTGCGCGGCGGACGGCTGCGGCGGCGCGTGCGGTGCGGCGCCGTCGCGCAGCAGCCATATCCCCGAGCACAGCGCGAACACCGTGACCGCGGCTATCGCGGTGTTGCCCGGACTGCCGATACGGCGGATGCTGCGGCGCATGACCAACTGACCTCTCCTGATCGGGTCCCGTGCCCCCCTCCGGGCCGCGAGGGGCGTCGGACCCGGAGGGGGAGGGACATGCGGTACCGGCGGACGGGCAGCGGAGGGTGCCCGTCAGATCCCGTCGCCTCTCGCCCGGCGATGCAGGAGCCAGGTACCGCCCGCGGCGGCGACGGCCAGGGCTGCCACGCCTGCCGCGGTCTGCACGGGGCCGGGGCCCAGGGCGCCCCCGACCCCCGTCTTCACACTTCCCCGGGGATACACCTGCTGGGCCTCGGACGACAGCGTGACCACCAGGTCACCCGTCACCCGCCGGCCGCTGCCCGCGCAGGTGGCGACGATCTCGTACGTCCCCGGCTGTGCGCTCGGCGGCACCCGGAACTGCCCGGTGATCTCCCGCTCGCCGGCGCCCGGCGCCAGCGTGAAGCGGCCCGCGCCCACGGCGGTGGCGTCGCCCTCCGTCGTGCCCTCGCCGTCGCAGGCCCCGGTGTGCACCGTGACCTGCCCGCCCGGCACGGCCGACGACGGGTGGACGTCCAGGCTCCCGGCCGACGCGTCGAAGGGGCGGCCGTCCGGGGCGGCGGGCTGACCGGCGTGCGCGGGCACGGCGAACGCCCCCGCGGCGGCCAGGGCGAGCGCGGTGCCGGTCAGCAGCCGGGCGGTACCTCGCATCGATGCTCCCTCCAGCTCACGAAGGGCCGCACCCCGCAGCACCCCCATGTGCCGCCGTCGGACGCGTCCCTGCTCTACCGAGGTAAGTGCCAGCGCGCCCGGCCCGCTCCCCGAGGGCACGTCAGGGGGCGGGCTGAACGGGTGTCAGGAGGGGCGGCACCGCCCCAGCGCGCCCGGTGTTTCAGCAGGTCACCGGCGCCCGGACGGGCGAGGGAAACGGAATGGCCGAAGAGTGGTCCGGCGCGGCGGTGAACGGGTGACCGCCCCGGCACCTCGTCCCTTCGCCCCCCGCCCCGTCGTCCGCCCGCGCCCCGTCGTCCGGTTCCGCCCGCGGACGCGGGGCGGCCACCCCGAGGCCGACGATGCTCGGCACGAGAAGATCGCTCCGCCCGCGGACGCGGGGCGGCCACCGCCGATGCCCGGCCTGCGTCGCCCCGCCGCATCAAGGCGACGGGCGCTGCACCCGCCCCCGGCCCCGCCAGTCCCCGCCGGCGACCAGCTCACCGCGGGCCCGCAGCCGGGCCGCCACGGCGGGCGCGGCGAGGTACACCCAGGCCCGCACCTCCGCCCCGTCGCGCTCGCGCACGACCCGCCGCACCACCCGCTCGTAGAGATTGCGCGGATCGCCCGGCGCGTAGTCCTCCAGCCGGTCCAGCTCCGCCAGCAGCGCCGGGTACTCCGTCTCCCGCGCGGTGACCAGCTCCCCGCTGACCACGCCGCCCGGTTGCTCCACGGCGTAGGGGTAGCCCGGCCCCTCGTAGAGCACCGCGCCCGGCAGCCGGCCCGGCTCCTCGGCCAGGGTGCGGCCGCGCAGGAAGCGGTCGTGGTTGACCTCGCCGGGACGGAGGGTGCCGTAGACGAAGAAGGGGAGAATCACGCGTTTCACCTGCGGGGACGGTCGGCGGTGCCCCTCTGCACGGAAGTGCCACGGGAGCCTTGCAGGAACGATTCTCACCCCTCACACACCCGCACATTCACGGTATGGACATGCCATGTCCGGTCCCACTTGAATCGCGGTCACCATCCCCGCCGCCCCTCTCCCCACCTGCATCGGGGCGCCCGTTCCAGGAGACCGCTTGAGCCCGATACGGCACGTCCGACGTCCCCGCCTCGTGACCGCCGGTGTGGCGGTCGCCGGCACCGCCCTGCTGGCCGCCGCGCTCACCCCCACCGCCGGCGCCGCCGACCGGCCGACCCGCTCCACCGCGCTCGCCCACGCCGCCGCGGCCCTCGAAGAGCACGCCGCCGCCCTGGGCCTGACCACCGCCCAGGACACCAAGGTGCGGGACGTGATCGTGGACCGGGACGGCACCCAGCACATCCGCTACGACCGCACCTACCGCGGACTGCCCGTCCTCGGCGGCGACTTCGTCCTGCACCTCGCCCCCGACGGCACCTACCGCGGGGCCGACCGCGCCACCGAGGCCGCGATCGACCTGCCCACCGTCACCCCGAAGCTCGCCGCTCCGAAGGCCGCCGACCTCGCCGCGAAGCTGCTGCGCGCCGCCAACGCCGGCGAGACCCTCAAGCGGCTCACCGCCAAGGCCCGGCTGGTCGTCGACGCCCTGCACGGCGCGCCCCGGCTGGCCTGGCGCACCGACGCGGTGGCCCAGGACGGCCTCGGCAACCCGGTCGCCCGCACCGTGCTCACCGACGCGCACAGCGGCGACCGCATCGACAGCTGGGACAGCCTGGCGACCGTCTCCGGCGACGGCGAGTCCCTCTACGGCGGCACCGTCCCGCTTCAGACCACCGCCTCCGGGTCGGGGTACCAGCTCAAGGACCCCACCCGCGGCGGCACCTACACCGGCGACGCGGCCAACAAGACCGACCTGTGCGTGCTGAACGTCTGCCTCACTCGCGCCCCCGCCACCGTCTTCACCGACGACGACAACCACTGGGGCAGCGGCGACGAGTCCGACCGGGCGACGGTCGCGGTGGACGCCCAGTACGGCACCGACGTCACCTGGGACTACTACGAGGACGTTCACGGCCGCCGCGGCATCGCCGGCGACGGCAAGGGCTCGTACAACCGCGTCCACTACGGCAACAAGTACAACAACGCCTTCTGGGACGACAGCTGCTTCTGCATGACCTACGGCGACGGCGACGGCACCCAGATGGGCCCGCTGGTCTCGCTGGACGTCGCCGGGCACGAGATGACCCACGGTGTGACCTCGAAGACGGCCGGCCTGGTCTACTCGGGCGAGTCCGGCGGGCTCAACGAGGCCACCTCCGACATCTTCGGCACCCTGGTCGAGTTCCACGCGGCCAACGCCGAGGACCCCGGCGACTATCTGATCGGCGAGACCATCGTCCGGGACGGCTTCGGCAAGGACGCCCTGCGCTACATGGACAAGCCCTCCAAGGACGGCAAGTCCGCCGACTGCTGGAGCCCCTCGGTCAAGGACCTCGACGTCCACTACTCCTCGGGCGTCGCCAACCACTTCGCCTACCTGCTCGCCGAGGGCAGCGGTGCCAAGACCCTCGGCGGCGTCGCCCACAACTCCCCGACCTGCGACGGCTCCACGGTCACCGGCATCGGCCGCGCCAAGCTCGGCAAGATCTGGTACCGCGCGCTGACCGTGCACATGACCTCGTCGACCGACTACGCGGGCGCCCGCACCGCCACCCTGAAGGCGGCCGCCGACCTCTACGGCGAGGGCGGCACCGAGCACCGCGCGGTCGCGGCGGCGTGGAGCGCGGTCGGCGTGAACTGACCGCGCCCTACCGAGGCGACGGGCCGACCGCGCCCTTCGTAGGTGACGGGCCGGCGGCGTCCCGCGCAGTGGCCGACGGCGCCCTTCGGAGCGCCGTCGGCGCGCTCAGGGGCGCACCGCCTCCACCCGCACCGCGCACGCCTTGAACTCCGGCATCCGCGAGGTCGGGTCCAGGGCCGGGTTGGTGAGGGTGTTGGCGCGGCCCTCGCCCGCCCAGTGGAAGGGCATGAACACCGTGTCGGGCCGGACCGCGGTGGTGATCCGGGCCGGCGCCACCGCCCGGCCCCGCCGGGACACCACGGCCACCGGGTCGCCCTCGGCCGCGCCGAGCCGCTCCGCCAGCCGCGGATGCAGCTCGACGAACGGGCCGGGGGCGGCGGCGTTCAGTTCGTCCACCCGCCGGGTCTGGGCGCCGGACTGGTACTGGGCCACCACCCGCCCGGTGGTCAGCAGCAGCGGGTACTCCTCGTCCGGCTCCTCGGCGATCGCCCGGTACGAGACGGGGACGAAGCGGGCGCGGCCGTCCTCGGTGGCGAACCGGTCGAGGAAGAGGCGGCCAGTGCCCGGATGGACCCCGGCATTGGCGGGTGTCTCGTCCCGCACCGGGTCGTCGGCCACGGCGTCCGGTGAGGCCTCCAGCGAGGCGTCCTCGGAGTCGCCGGTGTCCGGCACACCGTCCCCGGTGTCCGGCACACGGTCTCCGGTGTCCGGCACACGGTCTCCGGTGTCCGGCACACGGTCTCCGGTGTCCGGCACACCGTCCCAGGTGCCGGGGGCGCCGTCCCAGGTGTCCGGCGCACCGTCCGCGGAGGGCTTTGCCGGGCACGGCCAGAACACGCCGTTCTCCTCCGCCAGCCGGCGGTAGGTGATCCCGGAGTAGTCGGCGGGCCCGCCCGCGCTCGCCCGGCGCAGCTCCTCGAAGACCTCCTCGGGGTCGGTCGGGAAGCCCTTCTCCACGCCGAGCCGGGCCGCCAGTTCGTGCAGCACGTACAGGTCGCTGTGTACGCCCTCGGGCGGGGCGATCGCTCGGCGGCGCAGCAGTACCCGCCCCTCGAGGCTGGTCGTGGTCCCCGTCTCCTCCGCCCATTGGGTGACCGGCAGCACGACATCGGCGAGCGCGGCCGTCTCCGACAGCACCACGTCGCACACCGCGAGGAAGTCCAGCGACCTGATCCGCTGCTCGATGTGCGCGGCGCGCGGCGCCGACACCACCGGGTTGGAGCCCATCAGCAGCAGCGCGCGGATGTCGGTGCCCAGCGCGTCCAGCAGCTCGTAGGCGCTGCGTCCCGGTCCGGGCAGCGAGTCCGGGTCCACGCCCCACACCTCGGCGACGTGCCGCCGCGCCTGCGGGTCGGTGAGCTTGCGGTAGCCGGGCAACTGGTCGGCCTTCTGGCCGTGTTCGCGCCCGCCCTGCCCGTTGCCCTGCCCGGTCAGGCAGCCGTAGCCGGACAGCGGGCGGCCCGCCCGGCCCGTCGCCAGCACCAGGTTGATCCAGGCGCTGACCGTGTCCGTGCCCTTGGACTGCTGCTCGGGACCGCGGGCGGTGAGCACCATGGCGTGCTCCGGCTCGCAGAACAGCCGTACCGCCTCCCGCAGCCGGGGCACCGGCACGCCGGTGATCCGCTCCACGTACTCCGGCCAGTGCGCCATCGCCGCCGCCCGGGTCTCCTCCCAGCCGGCCGTGCGCTCCTGGATGTACCGCTCGTCGGTGCGGCCCTCGGCGACCACCAGATGCAGCAGGCCCAGGGCCAGCGCCAGATCGGTGCCGGGCCGGGGCGCCAGATGCAGGTCGGCCTGCTCGGCGGTCCGGGTGCGGCGCGGGTCGATGACGATCAGCGTGCCGCCGTTCTCCTTCAGCTCGGTGAAGTAGCGCAGCGACGGCGGCATGGTCTCGGCCGGGTTGGAGCCGACCAGGATCACGCAGCCGGTGCGCGGGATGTCCTCCAGCGGGAACGGCAGCCCGCGGTCCAGGCCGAAGGCCCTGCTCCCGGCCGCCGCGGCCGAGGACATGCAGAACCGCCCGTTGTAGTCGATCTGCGAGGTGCCGAGGACGACCCGGGCGAACTTCCCCAGCGAGTACGCCTTCTCGTTGGTCAGCCCGCCCCCGCCGAACACGCCGACCGCGTCCGCCCCGTACCGCTCGCGGGTGCCCCGCAGCCCCTCGGCGATCCGCCCCAGCGCCTCGTTCCATCCGGCCGGCTCCAGCGTGCCGCCCGGTGAGCGCACCAGCGGGGTGGTCAGCCGTACCGCGGAGGCGAGCACCGCGGGCGCGGTCCGTCCCTTGCCGCACAGGGCACCCCGGTTCACCGGGAAGTCCGCCCGCTCGCTCACCTCGACGGTGCCGTCGGCGGCGGGCGTCAGATTCATCCCGCACTGCAGGGCGCAGTAGGGGCAGTGGGTGGGCGTCACGGTGTTCTGCATGCGCTTCAGCGTGCGTCGCCGGTGTTACGCCGCACGCCGGCTGCTGTTACGCGCCCGGTACGGCGGCCTCCCCGTGCCCTCGGGAGGGCGGTGAGGTCCGTCGAGCCGGCCGGTCATGCCGCTGCACCGGCTGCCGTTCACGGGTGCCGTTTCACCGCGTTCCGCTCTCCGCCAGCGCCTGCCGCACCCCCGGTTCCCGCGGCCCGAGGAACCGCGGGTCCGGGCGGAGGGCGGCGTCGGCGTCCGCCTTGCCCGCCGCCAGGACCTCCCGGACCCCGCCGTAGTACCAGGTGCCGTCGTGCGGCTCGTCCACGCCGACGCCGTAGGAGGTGACCCCGGCCGCCTGGCACAGGGCCACCGCCCGGTGGATGTGGAAGCCCTGGCTGATCAGGACCGCCCGGTCCACGCCGAAGATCTTCTTGGCGCGCACACAGGAGTCCCAGGTGTCGAAGCCCGCGTAGTCGCTGACGATGCGCCCGTCCGGCACGCCCTGCCGGGTCAGATAGGCGCGCATCGCGTCCGGCTCGTCGTAGCCGGCGCGGCTGTTGTCACCGGTCACCAGCACCACCTCGATGCGGCCCGCCCGGTACAGCCCGGCCGCCGCGTCCAGCCGGTGCGCCAGGTACGGTGACGGCTCCCCGCGCCACAGGCCCGCGCCGAAGACCACGGCGACCTGGGTCCGCGGCACGTCCGCGACGGTGTGCAGCCGGTCCCCGGCCGCCAGCCGCAGCCAGGCCGCGGGCAGCAGCGCCAGCGCGCATCCGGCCATCACGGCCTGCACCAGCCGCCGCTGCCCCCGGCGGGTGCGCGGCAGACGCGGCAGGCGCGGCACACGTTCGGTGAATCGGCGCATCGCTGCGGCCCCCCTCGGCTCGGTTCCGGCGCCTCGGCTCGGCTCCCGACCGTCCAAGACGCCCCGCCGCTCCCGCCGGTTCACGCGGCACCGTGTGACCGGCTTCACTCCGCCGGGCCGCCGCGCAGGCCAGGGCAGCTCACACGCCCGTCGGGCCCGGCCGTGAAGGGCTGGAAAACGCCCGTCACTCCCGTGCAACGGGGAGGCAATACGGCGCGGCCACCATCGGTGCATGACGGCGACGCACCTCGACAGTACGGCGGACCTCATGAACCGGATCGGCACCAGCCTCGCGGGACAGCTCGGTCTCGTCACGCTGAACGGCAGGCGCCGCCCGGCGCCGCCCGCCCTCGTGGTGGTGGCCCACGGCAGCCGCGACCCCCGCGCGCTGAGCACCGTACGGGAGCTCCTCGACGTGGTCCGCGCCCTGCGCCCCGGCCTGCCCGTGCACCTGGGCCACATCGAGCTGAACACCCCGCTGCTGCCCGACACGCTGGCCGCGCTCGGCACCGGCGAGGCGGTCCTGGTCCCGCTGCTGCTCAGCCGCGGCTACCACGTCAAACGCGACATCCCCGACATGGCCGCCCGCGCCGCGGCCCGCACCCGTCTGGCCCCCGCGCTCGGCCCGCACCCGCTGCTCGCCGAGGCGCTGCACGCCCGCCTCGCCGAGGCGGGCTGGCGCACGCCCGCGGACGGCGCCACCCGCCGCCGCAGCGCCGTGGTCCTCGCCGCGGCAGGCTCCCGCGACCCCGACTCCCGGGCCGGCACCGCACGCACCGCCCGGCTCCTCGCCGGCCGCCTGGGCGTCCCGGTCGTCGCCGCCTACGCCACCACCGCGGCCCCCACGGTCCCCGAGGCCGTCGCGGCGCTGGCCGCCCGCGGCCGCGACCGGGTGGCCGTCGCCTCCTGCTTCACCGCGCCCGGCCGCTTCGCCACCGAGTGCGCGCAGGCCGCCCCCGGGATCGTCTCGTCCCCCCTGGGCGCCCACGAGGCCATGGCCCGGCTCCTGCTCCACCGCTACGACGAGACGGCCGCCACCCCGGCGCACCCGGCCGCCTCCGAACTGGCGTCGGCGTAGAACGGCGGGCGCGGTACTACTGTCTGTACATGCACTACGACGAGTCCGCCGTGGAGCGCTGGGCCCCGGAGCCGGACAAGCGCCCCGGCCGCACCGCCTTCCAGCGCGACCGCGCCCGCATCCTGCACTCCTCGGCGCTGCGCAGGCTCGCCGGCAAGACTCAGGTCGTCACCCCCGGCCAGAGCGCGGGAGGCGCCTCCGCCTGGGACTCCAGCCCCCGCACCCGCCTCACCCACTCCCTGGAGTGCGCCCAGGTCGGGCGCGAGCTGGGCGCCGCCCTCGGCTGCGACCCCGACCTGGTGGAGGCCGCCTGCCTCGCCCACGACCTCGGCCACCCCCCGTTCGGCCACAACGGCGAGCAGGCGCTGAACGACTTCGCCGCCGACTGCGGCGGCTTCGAGGGCAACGCCCAGTCGCTGCGGCTGCTCACCCGCATCGAACCCAAGCGGTTCACCCCGGAGGGTTCGGTCGGCCTCAACCTCACCCGCGCCACCCTGGACGCCGCCACCAAGTACCCCTGGCCGCGCGGCGCCCACCCCACCGACCCGGCCTCCCCGAAGTTCGGCGTCTACGACGACGACCGCCCCGTCTTCGACTGGCTGCGCAAGGACGCCCCCGGCACCCGCACCTGCTTCGAGGCGCAGGTCATGGACTGGGCCGACGACGTGGCGTACTCCGTGCACGACGTGGAGGACGGCCTGCACGCCGGGCACATCGACCCCGCCTGCCTGAACGCCGAGCCGGAACGCCAGGACGTCTTCGCCGTGGCGATCGGCCGCTATGCCGACGCCGGAACCGACCCCGCCGAGCTGGCCGAGGCCCTCGACCGGCTCCTCGCCCAGGAGTGGTGGCCGCACGGCTACGACGGGACCGCCGTCGCCCAGGCCCGGCTGAAGGACGCCACCAGCCAGCTCATCGGCCGCTTCTGCCTCGCCGCCGAGGGCGCCACCCGGCAGGCTTGGCGGAGCGGCGGCCTCACCCGCTACGACGCCGAGCTGGTGGTGCCGCGCGGCACCCGCATGGAGTGCGCCGTGCTCAAGGCTGTCGCCGACCGCTACGTGATGCAGCGCGCCGAGCAGGAGCGGCTCCGCGCCGACCAGCGGATCGTCGTCATGGAGCTGGCCGAGCTGCTCACCTCCCGCGCCCCCGACGGTCTGGACCCGCAGTTCCGCACGCTGTTCGAGCAGGCGCCGGACGACCGCGCCCGCAAACGGGTGATCGTCGACCAGATCGCCTCGCTCACCGACGCCTCCGCCCGCTCGCTGCACGCCCGGATGACCGGCTCCGCACCGGGTATGACACCGGAAGGGACACCGGGGACCGCGCCGGGGGCAAAGACCGCCCGAATGTGACCGTAGGTGGCCTGATCGGGTCACTCCCTCTTCACGTGCCCGGCCCGGTGCGGGAGGCTCGCAAGTGGTGGCACCGCTACGAGGAGGCATCAAGTGGTCGACGCGGATCAGACATTCGTCATCGTCGGAGGCGGCCTGGCCGGCGCGAAGGCGGCCGAGACGCTGCGGGAGGAGGGCTTCACCGGCCGCGTGATACTGATCTGCGACGAGCGGGACCAGCCGTACGAGCGTCCGCCGCTGTCCAAGGGCTACCTGCTCGGCAAGAAGGAGCGGGAGAGCGTCTTCGTGCACGAGCCCGCCTGGTACGCGCGCCACGACGTCGAGCTGCACCTCGGGCAGACCGTCGACGCCGTCGACCCCGCCGCCCGCACCGTCCGCTTCGGCGAGGACGGCACCACCGTCCGCTACGACAAGCTGCTGCTGGCCACCGGCGCCGAACCCCGCCGCCTCGACATCCCGGGCACCGACCTGGCCGGCGTCCACCATCTGCGGCGCCTCGCCCACGCCGAACGGCTCCGGGGCGTGCTGGCCTCGCTCGGCCGGGACAACGGGCATCTGGTGATCGCCGGCGCCGGCTGGATCGGCCTGGAGGTCGCGGCCGCGGCCCGCGAGTACGGCGCCGAGGTCACCGTGGTGCACCGCGGCCCCGCCCCGCTGCACTCGGTCCTCGGGCCCGAGGTGGGCCAGATCTTCGCCGAGCTGCACCGCGAGCACGGCGTCCGCTTCCACTTCGGCGCCACCCTCACCGAGATCACCGGCCAGGACGGCGTGGTCCTCGCCGCCCGCACCGACGACGGCGAGGAGCACCCGGCGCACGCGGTCCTCGCCGCCATCGGCGCCGCCCCGCGCACCGCCCTCGCCGAATCGGCCGGCCTGGCCCTGGCCGACCCGGCGGACGGCGGCGGTGTCCTCGTCGACGAGTACCTGCGCACCTCCGACCCGCACATCCACGCCGCCGGCGACGTCGCCTCCTTCCCGCACCAGCTGTTCGGCACCCGGCTGCGGGTCGAGCACTGGGCCAACGCCCTCAACGGCGGACCGGCCGCCGCACGGGCCATGCTGGGGCGGGAGGAGAGCTACGACCGGCTGCCCTACTTCTTCACCGACCAGTACGACCTGGGCATGGAGTACTCGGGCTGGGCGCCGCGCGGCTCGTACGACCAGGTGGTGCTGCGGGGCGACGCGGGCAAGCGGGAGTTCATCGCGTTCTGGGTGAAGGAGGGCCGGGTGCTCGCCGGTATGAACGTGAACGTGTGGGACGTCGCCCAGCAGATCCAGCAGCTCATCCGCTCCCGGGCCCAGGTCGACACCGAGGCCCTGGCGGACCCGCACGTCCCGCTGGAGTCCCTCGCCTCCTGACCTCCCGCCCGGCCACGCTCCTGCCCTCACCCCCGTCTCACGCCGAGCAGGAGTGTCCGAGCGCCCCCGTAGAATTCACGCGTGGCAGGACGGATCAACGACGAGGACGTGAAGGCGGTACGGGACGCGGTCCCGATCGACGCCGTCGTGTCCGAGTACCTCCAGCTGCGCAACGCGGGCGGCGGCAACCTCAAGGGCCTCTGTCCGTTCCACGACGAGAAGTCGCCGTCCTTCCAGGTCAGCCCGAGCAAGGGACTCTTCCACTGCTTCGGCTGCCAGGAGGGCGGCGACACCATCACCTTCGTGATGAAGATCGACCACCTCTCCTTCTCGGAGGCGGTCGAGCGGCTCGCCGCCCAGGCCGGCATCACCCTGCGCTACGAGGAGGGCGGCTACAACCCCGCCCACCAGCGCGGCGAACGCATCCGCCTGGTCGAGGCCCACAAGATCGCCGCGGAGTGGTACGCGGAGCAGCTCGCGACCAGCCCCGAGGCGGAGACCGGCCGCGTCTTCCTGGCCGAGCGCGGCTTCGACCAGGCCGCCGCCGTGCACTTCGGCGTCGGCTACAGCCCCCAGGGCTGGGACCACCTCACCCGCTATCTGCGCGGCAAGGGCTTCAGCGACAAGGAGCTGATCCTCTCCGGCCTCTCCCAGGAGGGCCGCCGCGGCCCCATCGACCGCTTCCGCGGCCGGCTGATGTGGCCCATCCGCGACATCGGCGGCGACGTCGTCGGCTTCGGCGCCCGCAAGCTGTACGAGGCGGACAACGGCCCCAAGTACCTCAACACGCCCGAGACCGCGATCTTCAAGAAGTCCCAGGTGCTGTACGGCATCGACCTGGCGAAGAAGGACATCGCCAAGTCCTCCCGCGCGGTCGTCGTCGAGGGCTACACCGACGTCATGGCCTGCCACCTCGCCGGGGTGACCACCGCCATCGCCACCTGCGGCACCGCCTTCGGCGGCGAGCACATCAAGATCCTGCGCCGCCTGCTGATGGACAACGGCTCCGCCCGCGTCATCTTCACCTTCGACGGCGACGCGGCCGGCCAGAAGGCGGCCCTGCGCGCCTTCGAGGACGACCAGAAGTTCGCCGCCGAGACCTACATCGCCATCGCACCGGACGGCATGGACCCCTGCGAGCTGCGGCTGGCCAAGGGCGACGAGGCGGTCGTCGACCTGGTCGAACCCCGCACCCCGCTGTTCGAGTTCGCGCTGCGCCAGATCGTCTCCCGCTACGACCTCGACACCCCGGCGGGCCGCGCCGCCGCCCTGGACGAGGCGGCGCCCGTGGTCGCCCGGATCAAGAACAGCGGCGCCCAGCACGAGGTCGCCGTGCAGCTCGCGGGCATGCTCGGCATCCTGGACACCCAGTTCGTGGTCCGGCGGGTCGCCCAGCTCGCCCGCTGGTCCCGCGAGCGCGGCGGCAGGGGCCCGGCACCGGACCGGCGGCAGCGCCCCGGCGCCCCCCAGCAGCCCGCGGTGGCGGCCCCGCCCGCCCCGCGCGGCCCCGCCCTCAACCTCCGCAACCCCGTCCACGCCACCGAACGGGAGCTGCTCAAGCTGGCCCTCCAGCGCCCCGAGCTGATCTCTCCGGCCTTCGACGCCTACGGCGTCGACGAGTTCACCGCCCCGCCGTACGCGGCCGTGCGCCAGGCCATCCTGGACGCGGGCGGCGCCGAGTACGGCATGCAGGACCCGCAGGCCTATCTGATCCGGGTCCGCGACGCCGCCCCCGACGACACGGTCCGCGCCATGGTCACCGAGCTGGCCGTGGAGGCGATCATGCTGCACCGGGGCGTCAAGGAGGTCGACGAGACCTACGCCGGCGCCCAGCTGGTCACCGTCCGCCGCCGGGCCGTGGAGCGCCGCATCCGCGACATCACCAGCCGCCTCACCCGCCTCGGCAGCCATGCCGACCCGGCCGAACTGGCCGCGGTGCAGAACGAGTTGTGGGTGCTCCAGCAGTACGACCAGGCGCTGCGCGAGCACGGCGCGGCGGCGCTGTAGGACGGCCGAGGGCTCGCAGGGCCGGGGTCACCGACTCGGGAACACGGGCGTCACCGCCCGCACCAGCCGGTCGGGGAACTCCCGCCCCCGCTCGGCGAGTTGCGGGTACTCGGTGGCGAAGTGCTCCCACTCCACGTACTGGACGGCCTCCACCAGGTCCGCCAGCAGGACCTCCTCGCGGTTCAGCCGGGGCCACTCGCCCGACAGCCGGAACACCTCGTGCAGCAGCGGGTAGGGAAGGGCTGCTCGCGCATCCGGCCCCGGGCCGGCACGATGTGCCTCAGCTTCACCCCGGCCGACTCCGCCCACCGGCGGAGCCGTTCGGCCTCCGCGGGCGCGGTGCAGCGGACGGTCACATGGGTCTCGTAGAGCGGGCCGGGCTGCGGGGAATCGTCGCAGACCCGGACCGTGCCCGGCATCCGGTTTCCGGCGGGGTGTAACCGGGCGGTCACGGACCGGACGCAAAAAGTCATCGCACGCCCCTCGTGATGACGATGTGTCGTACCCCACACTGGGGTGCGGTGCCTGAGTCCTCGGAGCGCGGCCGATCCGTCACCGACGAATCCCAACCCCCCGCGGTTCCGCTCATCGCGTACGGGACGGACAGCGGCGAGGCCGCCGACTCCGCTCCCGAAGTACCGCTGCCGTCCCCCCTGGCAGCGATCATCCTGGAGGTCGCCCCCCGTGCAGACCCAGACCCTCACCCAGACCGACACGACCACCGTCGGCACGCAGTCCGACCGAGACGTCCTCGTGGCGCTGCCGCCGCGCAGCCGGCTGCTGCACCGCCCCGAGGCGGAGCCCGGCCCGGAGTCTCCCGCGGCGGCCGGACCGCCCGCCGATCCCCCGGCCGAGGCCATAGAGGCCGCCGGACCGGTGCCCCCGTCCCTGCGGCCCGAGGCCACCGGCCCCTCCTCGGACCTGTTCCGCCAGTACCTGCGGGAGATCGGCCGCATCCCGCTGCTCACCGCCGCCGAGGAGGTCGAGCTGGCCCGCCGGGTCGAGGCCGGACTGTTCGCCGAGGAGAAGCTGCGGCTCACCCCCGACCTGGACAGCCGGCTCGCCCTCGACCTGGACCGGCTCGTGGTGATGGGCCGGATGGCCAAACGCCGCCTGATCGAGGCCAATCTGCGGCTCGTCGTCTCCGTCGCCAAGCGGTACGTGGGACGCGGGCTGACCATGCTCGACCTGGTCCAGGAGGGCAATCTCGGACTGATCCGTGCGGTGGAGAAGTTCGACTACGCCCGCGGCTACAAGTTCTCCACCTACGCCACCTGGTGGATCCGCCAGGCCATGTCCCGTGCGCTCGCCGACCAGGCCCGCACGATACGCGTCCCGGTGCATGTGGTGGAGCTGATCAACCGGGTGGTCCGCGTCCAGCGCCGCATGCTGCAGGAACGCGGCTACGAACCCACGCCCGAGGAGGTCGCCGCCCATCTGGACCTGCCGCCCGAGCGGGTCTGTGAGGTGCTGCGGCTCGCCCAGGAACCGGTGTCGCTGCACGCACCGGTGGGCGAGGAGGACGACGTGGCCCTCGGCGACCTGATCGAGGACGGCGACGCGACCAGCCCCGTGGAGTCGGCGGCCTTCCTGCTGCTCAGGGAGCACCTGGAGGCGGTGCTGTCCACCCTGGGCGAGCGCGAACGCAAGGTCGTCCAGCTGCGGTACGGGCTGATCGACGGGCGGCCACGGACGCTGGAGGAGATCGGCCGCATCTTCGGCGTGACCAGGGAGCGCATACGGCAGATCGAGTCCAAGACCCTCAACAAGCTCCGCGACCACGCCTTCGCGGACCAGCTGCGGGGCTATCTGGACTGACGCGCCAGGCGGCAGCGGCACCGGTCGGCAGTGGCATCGGCACCCGGCGCCGGCGGGACCGGCACCCGGACGGGACGGACACCGGCCGTGGCGGCGGCCCGGTGGGGGCCGGTGGCGCGGTCTCCCCGCGCCACCGCCCACCCGCACCGGGCCCGCGACCCGGCCCGCGCCGGCTCAGTCGACCTCGGCCACCGCGGAGGCGAACTGCGCCTGATACAGCCGGGCATAGGCGCCGTCCGCGGCCAGCAGCTCCTCGTGCGAGCCCTGCTCCACGATCGAGCCGTTCTCCATCACCAGGATCGTGTCCGCGTCCCGGATGGTGGAGAGCCGGTGCGCGATCACGAACGAGGTCCGCCCGTGCGCGAGCTTCGCCATCGCCTTCTGGATCAGCACCTCGGTCCTGGTGTCCACCGAGCTGGTCGCCTCGTCCAGCACCAGGATCACCGGGTCGGACAGGAACGCCCGCGCGATGGTGATGAGCTGCTTCTCACCCGCGCTGACCCCGCTGCCCTCGTCGTCGATCACCGTGTCGTAGCCGTCCGGCAGCGTCCGGATGAACCGGTCCGCGTGCGCGGCCCGCGCCGCCTCCTCGATCTCGGCGCGGGTGACCTCGCGGGCGGCGCCGTAGGCGATGTTCTCCGCGATGGTGCCGCCGAACAGCCAGGTGTCCTGCAGCACCATGCCGATCCCGGACCGCAGTTCGTCCCGGGACATCCGCGCGATGTCCACCCCGTCCAGGGTGATCCGCCCGCCGGACACCTCGTAGAACCGCATCAGCAGATTGACCAGCGTCGTCTTGCCGGCGCCGGTCGGGCCGACGATCGCCACCGTGTGCCCGGGCTCCACCGTCAGCGACAGATCCTCGATCAGCGGCTTCTCGGGGTCGTACCGGAACGACACATGCTCCAGCGCGACCCGCCCGCGCACCTTTTCCGGCCGGACGGCCGGCACCGGGTCCGCCTCCTGCTCCTCCGCGTCCAGCAGCTCGAAGATCCGCTCCGCCGAGGCGACCCCGGACTGCACCAGGTTCGCCATCGAGGCGACCTGCGTCAGCGGCATGGAGAACTGCCGGGAGTACTGGATGAACGCCTGCACATCACCGATGGACAGCGAACCGGAGGCGACCCGCAGACCGCCGACGACCGCCACCAGCACATAGTTGATGTTCGACACGAAGAACATCAGCGGCTGCATGATGCCGCTGTTGAACTGCGCCCGGAACCCGGCCTCGTACAGCGCCTCGTTCTCCTCGGCGAACCGCTTCGCCGACTCCTCCTGACGCCCGAACACCTTCACCAGAGCGTGCCCGGTGTACATCTCCTCGACGTGCGCGTTCAGCCTGCCGGTCGTGCGCCACTGCTGCACGAAGTGCGGCTGCGACCGCTTGCCGACCCGCGTGGCGACCACGAACGACAGCGGCACCGTCACCAGCGCCACCAGCGCCAGGATCCAGGAGACGTAGAACATCATCGCCAGCACGCCGATGATGGTCAGCAGCGAGTTGATCAGCTGGCCCATCGACTGCTGCAGCGTCTGCCCGATGTTGTCGATGTCGTTGGTGGCCCGGCTCAGCACCTCGCCCCGCTGGCGCTTGTCGAAGTACGACAGCGGCAGCCGCGCCAGCTTGGTCTGCACGTCCTCGCGCATCCGGTACATGGTGCGGTTCACCGCCCGGTTGACCAGCCGCGTCGCCACCGCCATCAGCAGACCGGCGCCGGCGAACACGGCGAGCGCCAGCAGCAGGACGTTGCCCACGGCGGTGAAGTCGATGCCCTGGCCCGGAGTGAAGTCGGCGCCCTGCAGCATGTCGGCGACATCGCCGTCGCCGCGCTCCCGCATCGAGTCGAGCACCTGCTCCTTGCTCGCGCCCTCCGGCATCTCGCGGCCGACGATGCCCGCGAAGACCAGGTCGGTCGCCCGGCCGAGGATCTTCGGGCCGACCACACTGAGCCCGACGCTCACCACCACGCAGGCCAACAGCCCGTACAGCGTGGCGCGTTCGGGCCGGAAGCGGCCGATCAGCCGCTTGGTCGAGCCCTTGAAGTCCATCGTCCGCTGGTCGGGGCCGCCGCCGGCCATCATCCGCCCCATCGGCCCGGCCATCAGGCAGCCTCCGCTTCCGTCAGCTGGGAGAGCACGATCTCCCGGTAGGTCTCGTTGTCCGCCATCAGCTCGTGATGCCGTCCGGTGCCGACGACCCGGCCCTCGTCCAGCACCACGATCCGGTCCGCGTCCCGGATGGTCGCCACCCGCTGGGCCACGATCACCACGGTCGCCTCGGCCGTCTCCCGGGCGAGCGCCTCCCGCAGCGCGGCGTCGGTGGCGTAGTCGAGCGCGGAGAAGGAGTCGTCGAAGAGGTAGATCTCCGGGCGCTGCACCAGCGTGCGGGCGATCGCCAGGCGCTGGCGCTGACCGCCGGAGACGTTCGTCCCGCCCTGCGCGATCGGCGCGTCAAGACCGCCCTCCAGCCGCTCCACGAAGCCCCTGGCCTGCGCCACCTCCAGCGCGTGCCACAGCTCCTCGTCGCTGGCGTCAGGATTGCCGTACCGCAGGTTCGTCGCCACGGTGCCCGCGAACAGATACGGCTTCTGCGGCACCAGACCCACCGTGCGGGCCAGCAGCCTGGGATCGAGGTCCCGCACCGGCACGCCGTCGACCAGCACCTCGCCGTCGGTGGCGTCGAACAGCCGGGGGATCAGCCCCAGCAGCGTCGACTTCCCGCTGCCGGTCGAGCCGATGACGGCGGTCACCTCACCGGGCCGCGCCACCAGGTCGACCGCCTTCAGCACCGGCTCCTCGGCACCCGGATAGCGGAAGCCGGCGCCCCGCAGCTCCAGATGCCCGTGCTGGCGCAGCTCAGTGACCGGCGCGGACGGCGGGACGACGCTGGAGGAGGTGTCCAGCACCTCGTGGAGGCGCTCGGCGCACACCTCGGCGCGCGGCACCATCATGAACATGAAGGTGGCCATCATCACGGACATGACGATCTGCATCAGATAGGCGAGGAACGCGGTCAGATCGCCGATCTGCATGCCGCCGCTGTCGATGCGGTGGGCGCCGAACCACACCACCGCGATGGACGACAGGTTCACCACCGTCATGACCACCGGGAACATCAGCGCCAGCAGATTGCCGGTGCGCAGCGCCACATCGGTCAGCTCCGCGTTGGCCTTCCGGAAGCGCCGCTCCTCGTAGTCGTCCCGGACGAACGCCCGGATCACCCGGATGCCGGTGATCTGCTCCCGCAGCACCCGGTTCACCGTGTCCAGCCGCTCCTGGATCCGGCGGAACAGCGGACGCAGCCGCCGCACGATCAGCGTCACACAGATGCCCAGCACCGGCACCACCGCGACCAGCACCCCGGACAGCGGGACGTCCAGGCCGAGCGCCATCACGATGCCGCCGACGCACATGATCGGCGCCGACACCATCAGGGTGAACGACATCAGCACCAGCATCTGCACCTGCTGGACGTCGTTGGTGGTGCGGGTGATCAGCGAGGGCGCACCGAAGTGACCGACCTCACGCGCGGAGAAGGACTGCACCCGGTCGAACACCGCGGCCCGCACGTCCCGGCCGAGCGCGGCGGCGGTGCGGGCGCCGTAGTAGACGGCACCGATGTTGCACACCACCTGCGCCAGCGAGATGCCGATCATCAGGGCGCCGTAGGTCAGGATGTAACCCGTGTCACCCCGCACGACACCGTTGTCGATGATGTCCGCGTTGAGGGTGGGCAGATAGAGCGTGGCGCAGGTCTGCAGGAACTGCAGCAGCACCAATAGGGCGATGGGTCTGGAGTACGGACGGAGGTATGTCCGAAGGAGTCGTATGAGCACGCTGTTTCTCTCGGAAGGGTCGACGCGGGGCCGTTTGGTTGCCCGTGGCCCCTATCGTCGGACACTCCAGTGGCGTTACCTCAACCCATTTACCCGATTCATGTGTTCCGGGTCACACACATGCCCCGGCCCTCACGGCTCTCCAGGTCCCTACGGCCGGAACGCCCCCGGATGCGTCTGCTCCCGCACCGCCACGTACTGCTGGCGCACCGCCTGGCCCACCGCCAGCTCCTCGCCCGGCTCCAGCACCTGCGCCGCCGCGCCCTGCCACACCGGCGGGGTGCGCGGATCGAGGGTGCCCTGGGAGACGCCGAGCGCCCAGGCCGCCTGACGGGCGGCGCCGATCGCGGCGTAGTCGGCCGGCTGCGGCACCATCACCTGCGCCCCGAACAGCGAGGGCGCCGCCGCCTGCACGGCGGGCAGCTCCGCGGCCGGGCCCAGCAGGAACACCCGCCGCACCTCCACGCCCCGGCCGCGCAGTACGTCGAGCGCGTCGGCGAGCCCGCACAGCATCCCCTCGAACGCGGCCCGCGCGAGGTGCTCCGGCTTCATCGACTCGCGTCTCAGCCCGGCCAGGGTCCCGGCGGTGTGCGGGAGATTCGGTGTGCGCTCGCCCTCCAGATAGGGGAGCAGCACCAGCCCGTGCGCGCCCGGGGTCGACTTCATCGCCAGTTCCGACAGCGACTCCAGGTCGGGCAGCTGCAGCAGCTCCGCCGTTCCGCGCAGCGCGCGCACCGCGTTGAGGGTGGTGACGACGGGCAGGTGCATCCCGGTCGCGTCGGCGAGCGCGGTGATCGTCCCGGTCGGGTCGTAGAGCGCCTCGGGGTGCACGGCCATCACCGAGCCGGAAGCGCCGAGGGACACCACCGCGTCTCCGAGTCCGATGCCTAGCCCGAAGGCCGCCGCCTGTGTCTCACTGGTCCCGGCGGAGATCAGCAGCCCCTCCGGTGTGGTGCCCGCCGCCTCCGCCGGGCCGATGACCTCGGGCAGCATCGCCTGGTGCCCGAGCGCCAGCTCCACCAGGTCGGGCCGGTAGCCGCCGGTGGCCGCCGCCCAGTAGCCGGTGTGCGAGGCGTCGCCCCGGTCGGTGGTGCGCCGCACCGGCCGGCCGAGCAGCTGCCACACCAGCCAGTCGTGCGCCTGGAGGAGGACGGCGGTGCGGGCGGCGTTCTCCGGTTCGGTGCGGGCCAGCCAGCGCAGCTTGGTCACCGAGTGCGCGGCCTGCGGCACGGCGCCCACGGCCTGCGCCCACGCCTCGCGCCCGCCGAGCGCGTCGATCAGATCCGCGGCGGCGACCTGCGCCCGCTTGTCCCCGCCGACCAGGGCCGGGCGGACGGTGTTGCCCTGCGCGTCCAGCGGCACCAGCGCGTTCGCCTGCGCGGAGACGCCGATGGCCTGCACGCCCTCCAGCAGGCCGCCGCCGGCCGCCTCGCCCAGCGACAGCAGCCAGGCCTGCGGATCCACGTCGGAGGGGCGGGTGCCGTCGGGGCCCTGAACCGGATGCTGGGCATAACCCTGCCTGAGCACGGCCCCGGTGTCCGTGTCACACACGACGATGCGAGTGAAATCGGGCGCACTGTCCAGCCCGGCGACTATCCCCATGTCGAAAATTCTGCCGTACCGCTCCGCCGGGGTCGGGCCACGGGCGCCGGGTGCCCGGCGCTGCCCGGCACTCGGCAGGTGCGGTCAGGTGTTGCTGGTGCCCCAGTCGTCCTCGCCGGAGCCGTGGGCGGTGCGCTCGCGGAGGGTGCGGACCCGCTGGGCGACCGAGTCGGGCATGCGGTCGCCGACCTTGTCGCTGACCGCGTGGTAGGCCTTGCCGGCGAATTCCCGGCCCTGGTGGGCGGCGGTCTCCGCGGTGTTGCGGACCGCGGGATTCTGCGCGAACTGCATGGCGGACTTCTTCAGCTGCTCGTAGCGCTCGCGTCCGGCGCGCGTGCCGAGCACGTACCCCAGGACGAGTCCGGCGGCGAACGTGAGCCGGTATCGCATGGTGGCCACCCTTCCCTTGCAGATCTGCGTAGGTCTCCGGTGCGGCAACGGCGCCGGGGAGTACCGGTTGGCGGAGCACCCCCCTGCTTGCGCTAATGTATGTGTCGCAGCGAGCGCGCGCCCCCTGGCGGATACCCAGGTAGGTACGTTCGATGCAACGAGGCATTCCTCCGTAGCTCAATTGGCAGAGCAGCCGGCTGTTAACCGGCAGGTTACTGGTTCGAGTCCAGTCGGGGGAGCTCGGTCCTCCGTAGCTCAATTGGCAGAGCAGCCGGCTGTTAACCGGCAGGTTACTGGTTCGAGTCCAGTCGGGGGAGCATGCTGAACGAGGGCCCCTCTGGGGTCCTTTTTCATGTCCCGCCGGAACCGCACGGGGCTCACAGCAGTCTCCATGGTCACGAGCACCGGGCATGGCCGACCAGCCGAGGCAGGAGATCGTATGAGCGGCTATGCTGCGGCAGACGGCGCGCACACATGTACGCGACACGCCGCTATGGGGCGGTAGCTCAGCCGGTTAGAGCAGCGGACTCATAATCCGTCGGCCGTGGGTTCGAGTCCCACCCGCCCCACCAAGCGCAGGTCAGAGAAACGTTCTGACCTGCGGGAAACATCTCTTCGGGTGTCCGGATTCGGTACTCGGGGGCAACGGATGTCACTCCGTTTGCCATTACTTCGGTCAACACGTGAGTCCAGGGTTGCCTGTGGGCTGTGACCTGCGGTGGTGCAGTGACTGGAGAGGCGTCGGATTGGCGTGGAACCGTGGAGCCGCGACAGCGTGAACGCCCGCCCGCCGTCGTGCAGATGACACCGCGCAAGGGGTGCGGCGGGTCGAGTTCCAGGGCGCTGACGGTACGGATCGTTCGGTTGCCCGTGATCGGCGACGTGCTCGGTGGTGACCGTGCGGCTGTTGTCGGCGGCGGGGCGGTCTGGTGTATGTCGGTGTGGGAGAGGGTTCGGGCGTAGCCGGCGGCGCTCTGTCGGGTCGGTGTCCAACGGGACGCCGTTGTACGGATTGAGGGCGGGGGCGCCCGCTCACTGCGTGCTGGACGGCGTCTTACTGCCCTTGAGGCGGATCAGTCCTTGAGGTCGATCATTCGTACCGGCTGTCCGGTCGTCCGGGCGATCGTTTCGAAGTCGCGGTCGTGGTGAAGCAGGGTCAGCCCGGACTCTTCCGCGGTAGCGGCGACGAGCAGGTCGACGGGGCCCGCGCTGCGGTGCTCGCCCTTGGCGGTGAGCAGTTCCTGGACGACGCGTGCGCGTCGGTAGATGCCGTCGGGCATGGGGCACCAGGTGTAGTGCGCGTTCAGCGTGCGCTGCACGCGTTCCCGGTCTACCGCCGAGCGTGCGGAATAGAGGACTTCCAGTTCGGTGAGGTCGCAGAGGGCGACGAGCCCTGCGCCTATCCTGTCGTCCCACTCAGCCGTGGTCCGGCCGAGGAGGACGCGAGCGAGGGCGGAGGTATCGATCAGGTAGTCGGCGATCGTCACTCATCCGCTCCTGCGTCGCGGACGCCGTCCGGCTCGCCGGCGGACCGGTACCTGTTCTTGTCGAGGAGGATGTCCATGTCGAGTGCGCCTCCGGCGATCAGCTCGCGAGCTTCTCCGAGAGCCCGCAGCCGCCGGTAGCGGGCGGTGACCTCCCGCAGGGCGGTGTTGATGGTGTCGCGCTTGGTCGTGGTGCCGAGCTCCTTGGCGGCGGCCTCCAGCGCCTCGTCGTCGAGGTCGATCACGGTGCGGCTCATGACGCCCCCCTTGTATATGCGGCGTTGTATATCAATATACACGATCCGGTATGCCTGGCGGTGGGTGTTGCTTGTTCCGGGATGTCTGCGCGTGGCGAGCCGGCGGAACGACGTGGCCAGGATTGCCGCTGCAGAGGCCTCATCGGGAACATGCCGGCTGCGAAGCTGTGGGCCGTCGTGCGGGCGGCACCTTGCCCGGCTCGGGCGGCCCAGGACCGCTGAGCTGCCGACCTCAGGTGCGTGAGGAGGAGGTCGCGCGCCGTCAACCTCCTTGTCTGCGCGACGGCGGTCCGTCACGGCCACACCCTGCTCCACGTGGAGAGCGACTTCGCCACCGTGTCGGCAGTCTTCAAGGAATCGAGCAACGAGACATGCGTGTGTGAGGAAACCCGGGGTCCGGCGCCCTTCCGGCCGTCCTCCCGGGGATGCGGCGGCAGCCGCCCATCCATGGTCAAACCGGGCTGGGTCATCCCGGGGCATACGGCGTGCAATCACCCAGTGTGAAGGTTTGGCCATGGTTGCCGTGAGGGGGTATGCGTCTGGGAGAATGCCGGGACGATGACGTCGCAGCCTGCCGAACCCGACCCCGTCGAGTCCACCGAGCCCGCCTCCTACGCTCCTTTCGCTCACCTCACGGTGCCCAACACGGCCCTCTACCGTCAGGTGATGGGGGTCTTCATGGCGGCCAAGGAGCGGTTCGCGGTGCATCTGCGGCCCGAGGAGGTGCACGCGGCGCTGGCCCCGGAGCACCGGCCCGCCGACCTGGACACCGTGGCCAAGGCGCTGGACAGCCTTGTGGAGTGGGGCAATCTGCGGGCGGACCCGGACACCTCCCGGGTCACCGCGGTCGAGGACTTCTACCGCAAACGCTTCATCTACCAGCTCACCCGGGCCGGCGAAGCCGTCGAGCAGGCGCTGTCCGCGTACGACGAGGCGCTGGGGCGGCGCGGCGCGCTGCAGGCGGTGGCGCTGCACGACATCGTCACGCAGCTGCGGGCTCTGCTGGTGCTCGCCGCCGAGCAGGAGGAAGGCGAGCCGGACGCGGCCAAGGCGCATCTGGCACTGTCGGCGCTGACCAGCCGGTTCGAGGCACTTGCCGAGAACGCGCGGGCGTTCATGGGGTCGCTGCAGCGCACCATCGACCTGCACGGGGTCGAGGTGGAGGTGTTCCTCGCCTACAAGGACCGGCTGATCCAGTACCTGGAGCGGTTCATCCAGGACCTGATCACCCTCGGCGGGCGGATCGCACGGCTCATCGGGGAGTTGGAGGAGCAGGGCCGGGTCGGCACGCTGCTGCGGCTGGCGGCGGCCCGGGAGGCGGGGGACGCCGCCCCGGACGAGGCGGAGACCGCCGAGGCGCAGGCGTACGCACGGTGGGTGGGGAAGTGGGAGGGGCTGTCGGCATGGTTCGTGTCGGCGGACGGCCGCGAGTCGCAGGCCCGGCTGCTGCGCGGACGCGCTCTGGGGGCGATCCCCCAGCTCCTCGCTGTCGTACGGCAGGTGAACGAGCGGCGGGCCGGGCGCTCGGACCGGTCGGCGGACTTCCGCACCCTGGCCCGCTGGTTCGCCGAGGCCCCCGACGACGAGGCGCGGCACCGGCTGTGGCGCGCGGCCTTCGGCCTCTACCCCGCCCGCCATCTCACCGTCGACGCCGACACCCTCGCCGAGCGCGCCGCCCGCCCGGTGGCCGCCTCCACCCCCTGGGCCGGGGCCGAGCCGCTGCGGATCAGCCCGCAGCTGCGCCGCACCGGAAGCTACGAGCGCCGCGGCAAGCCGCGCCGGGTGCAGGACCGGTCCGACCAGCGGCGGCAGCTGGCCGAGATCGCCGCCAAGCAGGCCGGGGAGATCGCGGCTGCCCGCGCGCGGCTGGCGACCGACGGCACCACCCGGCTGTCGGCGCTCCGGGAACTCGACCCGGTGGCCTTCGGCCTGTTCCTGGGGCTGCTCGGCGACGCCCTCGCCACCTGGCGGCCCGGCGTCACGACGACCCAGGCGACCAGCAACGACGGCACGATGGAGATCCGGCTCACCGCCCTGAACGACGGCACGACCGCGGAGATCCGCACGCCGGGCGGGGTGTTCCGGGGCCCCGACCACATGGTCGAAATCACCGACCTCACCAGGAGCAACGCAGTGCGGGAGGCACGATGACCATCCCGAGCCGTCAACCTGCCTCTCACCGGCATCCCGCCCCGGGCCTCGCAGGGGCCGCCGAACGGAGAGTCCACCAGTGACCACGCCCCTGGGGGAGGTGCTGGACGGCCGGCGTACCGCCGAGTTCCACAAGGCCGCCCGCGCCCTGCTGAAGGAGCCGCTGCTGCTCGCCCGCGGCCCGTACGCCGACGCCCACCGCCTGGTGCGGCAGCACGCCGCCGAACTGCGCGACTGGTTCGACCGCAACACCGGCTGGTCGCTGCGGGTGGACGCCGAGGCCGCCCGGCTGCGCCGGACGCCCGGCACCCTGGCCGACCCGACCCACCCGGCACGCGAGGCATCCCGCGCCGGCGCGCCGTTCAGCCGCCGCCGCTATGTCCTGCTGTGCCTGGCGCTGGCCGCGCTGGAACGCGGCGAGGCGCAGGTCGCGCTCGGCCGCCTCGCCGAACAGGTCGTGCTGGACGCCGCCGATCCCCGGCTCGCCGCCGCGGGCGTGGAGTTCACGCTGGAGCGGCGCGACGAACGCCTCGACCTCGCCGCCGTCGTACGGCTGCTGCTGCGGTACGGGGTGCTGCGGCGGGTCGCCGGGGACGAGGACGCCTACGTCAGCGGGGCGGGGGACGTACTGTACGACGTGGAGCGCCGGGTGCTCGCCGGGCTGCTCGCCGCCCGCCACGGCCCGTCGATGATCACCGCCGACGGCTTCGAGGAGCGGCTGGCCGCACTCACCGCGGAGAGCGCCCTGGACAGCGACGAGCTGCGGTTCCGCGCCATCCGCCAGACGCTGACCCGCCGCCTCCTCGACGACCCGGTGCTCTACTACGCCGACCTGACCGACGAGGAGTTGGCCTACCTGACCCGCCAGCGTGCCTTCCTCACCGCGCGGATCACCGAACTGACCGGCCTGGTCGCCGAGGTACGGGCCGAGGGCATCGCCATGGTCGACCCCCTGGACGACCTCACCGACGTACGCATGCCGGAACAGGGCACCCACGGACACGTCACCCTGCTGCTCGCCGAGCACCTCGCCCGCATGGGCGGCGAGGTGAGCCGGGGCGAACTGGAGCGCCGGGTAAGGGAACTGGCCGCCGAGCACGGCGGGTACTGGTCCAAGAGCGCCAAGCAGCCCGGCGCGGAAGGAGAGCTGGTGGAGCAGGCGCTGGCCAAGCTGACCGCGCTCGGCCTGGCGACCCGCACTCCCGCAGGTGTGGCCCCGCTGCCCGCGCTCGCGCGGTACGCGGTCGGAGAGACCGTCGTCGTGGAACCGGGAGACCGCATGCCTCGTCAGACCCCCCGCACCGCTCAGCGAAAGGCCCCCCGGACGTGACCGCCCTTCCCCAGCCCGCACCCGGCCGGTGGCGGCCGCTGCGCATCGGCCTGGTCGACCTCTTCTACTACGACACCGAGGAGTTCTGGTTCCGCGACGGCCGCCTGCTGCTGCGCGGCAACAACGGCACCGGCAAGTCCAAGGTGCTCGCCCTCACCCTCCCGTTCCTCCTGGACGGTGATCTGTCCCCCCGCCGTGTGGAGCCCGACGCCGATCCGGCCAAGCGCATGGAGTGGAACCTGCTGCTCGGCGGGGAGCACCCGCACCCCGAACGGCTCGGCTACACCTGGATCGAGTTCGGCCGCGTCGACGAGGACACCGGGCAGGCCCTTTTCCGCACGCTCGCCTGCGGACTGAAGGCGGTGGCGGGCCGCGGTATCGCCCGCCACTGGTACGCGGTCACCGACCAGCGCGTCGGCCAGGACCTCAGCCTGCTCGACGCGACCGGCACCGCGCTGTCCCGGGACCGGCTCGCCGAGGCGATCGCCGGGCACGGCATGGTGTACGGCACGGCCGCGGCGTACCGCAGGGCGGTGGACGAGGCACTGTTCGGGCTCGGCGAGCGACGCTACACCGCCCTCGTCGACCTGCTCGTCCAACTGCGCCAGCCGCAGCTGTCCAAACGGCCCAACGAGGCCGCGCTGTCCCGCGCGCTGACCGAGGCGCTGCCGCCGGTGGACCAGGCGCTGATCGCGGACGTGGCCGAGGCGTTCCGCTCCCTGGACGAGGAGAAGGAGGAGCTGCGGGCGGCCGCCGAGGCGGAGCGGGCGGCCTCCGCGTTCCTCGACCATTACCGGCGCTACGCCCGCGTCGCCACCCGCCGCCGGGCCCGGCTCCCCCGCAGCGAGCACGCCCGCTACGAGCAGTTGCACCGCGACCTGGCCCAGGCCCGCGCCGAGCGGGAGGAGGCCGAGCGGGACCGGGCGGCCGCGGCCGAGCGGATCGCCGAGCTCGAGGAGAGGGCCACCCGGCTGAAGGCGCAGGACGCGGCGCTGCGCGAGGGCCCCGAGATGCGCAGCGCCCGCGAACTGGAGCAGGCCGCGGCAGACGCCCGCCGCACCGCGGGGGAGCTGGCCCGCACCGAGGCGGACCGGCAGCAGGCGGCCGAGGCGCACACCCGCGCGCTGGGCCGCCTGCAGACGGCCGAGCGGCGGCTCACGAGGGCCCAGGAGCAGGTCGCGGACACGCTGGCACGCGTGCGGGTCGCCGCCGCGGCGGCCCGCGTCGACGGCGAACCACACACCGAGGGCGTGCCGGAGGCAGAACTGCGGCGCGCGGCCGAGGAGTCGGTGGCCCGCAGACGGCGCACCATCGAGCATGTGGAGGAACTGGCGGCCCGAGCCGAGCGGGCCGCCGCCGAACGGCGCGCCGCCGCCCGCCGCCTGGACGAGGCCGAAACCGAGGCCGGGCACACCGCACGGCGGCAGGCCGAGGCGAAGGACGCCGCCGCCGAGGCGGGCCGGGACCTCGTCGCCCGCGTCCGCGAACACTTCGGCGTCTGCGAGGAGCTTGCCGTCGCCGATCCCGCCGGGCTGCTGGACGGCCTGCAGGACTGGGTGACGCACCTTCAGGGACCTTGTCCGGCACGGGAGGCGGCCGGCGCGGCGCACCGCGCGCGGGCGGCGCACCTGGCCGACCGGGCTGCCGCCCTGGGGCAGGAGCTGGCCGGCCTCGAGACCCGGCGCGCCGAGGCCGAGCGGGAGCTCGCCGGCCTGGAGGCGGGCGGTCAGCGGGGGCCTACGGCGCCTCACACCCGTACGCCCGGAGTCCGCGACCAGGTCCCGGGTGCGCCCCTGTGGCGGCTGGTCGACTTCCGCGACCAGGTCACCGCCGCGGAACGCGCGGGCCTGGAGGCGGCGCTGGAGGCCTCCGGGCTGCTGGACGCCTGGGTACGCCCGGACGGCACCGCCGTGCACGCGGACGGACACGACACTCTGCTCGCGCCGGGTGCTCCCCTGAGCGGGCCGACGCTCGCCGACGTGCTGCGCCCCGCCGTGGACCACGGCGACCCCCACGCGTCGGCGGTGGACGAGCAGACGGTGGCCCGCCTCCTCGCCTGTGTGGGCCTCGGCTCCGGCGGGGACACCTGGGTGGCGGCGGACGGCCGCTTCCGCGTCGGCGCGCTGACCGGCAGCTGGTCGAAACCGGCCGCCACCTACGTCGGCGAGGGCGCCCGCGAGGAGGCGCGCCGTGCCCGGATCGCCGCTCTGCGCGACGAACTCGCGGCCCTGGCGGACGAGGTGTCCCGCCTCGAAGCCGAGTGCGCCACGGTCGCCCGGCGCCGGAGCACCCTGGACGCCGAACTGGCCGGTGTCCCCGACGACGACGCGCTGCGCCACGCGCACGCCCTCGCCGCCGCGGCCACGGACGCCGCCCACCGCGCACGGGCCCGCCACGACGAGTGCGCCGCCGACCTCGCCGAGGCGACCCGGCAGGAGGCGGAGGCCGCCACCGAACTGGGCGACACGGCCGCCGCGGTGAACCTGCCCGCCGACCGGGCCGGCCTGACCGCCGTCCGCCAGGCGCTGGCCGACTACACCGCCGTCCTCGCCGCCCTGGTGCTCGCGCTGCGCGAGCGCGCCGACGCGGCACGGGCCGTCGCCGACGAACGCGCCGAGGCCGAGCGGGCCGGCGGCAGAGCAGCCGAACTGGCCGAGCGCGCACAGGAGTCGGCTCGCCTCGCGGCGGCCGCCGACGAGCGCCACGCCACCCCGCGCTCCACCGTCGGCACCGCCGTCGCGGAGCTGGAGCGGCGCCTCGCCGAGACCGCCCAGGCACTGGCGGCGTGCGAGCGCGGGCAGCGCCGGGCACGCGAGGACCACACGGCCGCCGACCGGCGCGCCCACCTGGCACTCGGGCACATAGAGCGCCTCGACGTGGACGTCCGCGAGGCGACCGAGGCCCGCGCCGAGGCCGTCGCCGCGCTCCAGCGGTTCGCGAGCACCGGGCTGCTGGCCGTAGCCCTGCCCGAGGCGGCCGTACCGCCCCTGGACGCCGGACCGTGGGCCGCCACCCCGGCCATCGCGCTCGCCCGCGCGATCGAGAGCGACCTGTCCGACACCGATGACTCCGACGGCGCCTGGGAGCGTGTGCAGAAGCGGCTCAGCGAGGAGTACAAGAAACTCCAGGACGCCCTGTCCCGCGGCGGCCACTCCGCCTCCGCCCGGATGGTCGAGGACGGCATGGTCGTCGAGATCGTCTACCAGGGCCGTGAGCGGGCCGTCCCCGAGCTCGCCGAAGCCCTCGCCGCGGAAGTGGCCGAGCTGACCCGCATCCTGTCCGCGCACGAACGGGAGATCCTCGAAACGCACCTGATCACCGAGGTCGCCGGCACCCTGCAGGAACTCATCGGCGCCGCCGAGCGCCAGGTGCGGGCCATGAACGCCGAGCTCCAGGAGCGGCCCACCTCCACCGGCATGAGACTGCGGCTGACGTGGCGCCCGTCGCGCAAGGCGCCGGCGGGGCTCACCCAGGCCCGTGAGCGGCTGCGCCAGTCCGCCGACGCCTGGACACCCGAGGACCGGTCGGCGGTCGGCGAGTTCCTGCAGGCCGAGATCGCCCGCCGGCAGTCCGAGGACACCGCGGGCAGCTGGCTGGAGGTGCTCACCGCGGCCCTCGACTACCGGGCCTGGCACGAGTTCGGCATCGAACGCCACCAGCACGGCAAGTGGGTCCCGGCCACCGGGCCCGCCTCCGGCGGCGAGCGCGTCCTCGCGGTGTCGGTACCGCTGTTCGCCGCGGCCTCCTCGCACTACGCCACCGCCGCGCCGCACGCCCCGCGCCTGGTCACCCTGGACGAGGCCTTCGCCGGCGTCGACGACGACTCCCGCGCCAAGTGCCTGGGGCTGCTGCACGCCTTCGACCTGGACGTGGTGATGACCTCCGAACGCGAATGGGCCTGCTATCCGCAGGTCCCGGGCATCGCCATCGCCCAGCTGTCCCGCGTCGACGAGATCCCGGCGGTCCTGGTGACCCGATGGGAGTGGGACGGCACGCAGCGACTGCGGGGCAGCGAACCCGGCCATGGGCTGGTGGCCCTCCCCGCGCAGACCGCCGCATCCGCTCCGGAGAGCCAGGACAGCCTGTGGGCGTGAGCGAGGACAGCAACGAGAACACGAGCACGCCGCCGGGCGGAGCCACGCCGCCCGGCGACCGCGACCGCCTGGCCCGCCTCCTCGGCGGCCCCGAACTCGCCTGGCTCGTCGACCGGGTACGCCGCCGTATGGCACGGGACGAGCCCCTCACCGGACCCGTCACCCTGTCCGACCCCACTCCCGCGCAACGCGAGGCAGCCGAACGCCTGCTGGGCCGCGCCCCCGGCGCCGGTCGCTCGTTGCGCATACGCCTCGACGCGGTGGACGCCGTCCTGCGCCGCTCCGGCGCCGGCCCCGACGGCCTCGCCGCCGCCGTCACCGCCCTCACCGGCCCCGTCACCCGCCTCGCCGAGGTACGCGAGCAGGAGGAAAACGCCTGGCGGGAGGCCTACGCCCCGCTGGACACGCTGGTCCGTACGGCCAGGCCCGAACTGGCCGCATGGGCCGACCGGTTGCGTCGCGACGGGCTCGTACGCAGGCTCGCCCGTCCGCAGGCGGCGACGAAACTGCTGGGCGACACGGCCGAGGCCCTGCGCCGTCTGCCCGCCGACCCGGCCGTGTCCATGCCCGCCTTCGCCGCCGACGCGTTCGGCGACGCGCACGCCCTCGACGACGGCACCCCGCTCGCCACCCTCGTCCTGTCCGGCGTCCGTGCCCTGACCGGCTTCCCGGACGGCAGCGGAGCCGAGTGGCGCCGCGAGGCCTGGGCGTCGGCCGGCCTGCTCAAGGACGCCCTGTCCTGCACCGTCCTCACCCTGGGTCTGCGGGGCACGCCGGCCCTCGACTGGGCGGCCGACGCGGGGGAGCCGGCCGTCCTGACACTGCGCCAGCTCACCCACCTCCCCCCGCGTACGGCTCCCACAGCGGTCCATGTGTGCGAGAACCCGGCCGTGCTGGCCACCGTGGCCGACACCCTGGGTCCCGCATGCCCGCCGCTGGTCTGCCTCCAGGGCCAGCCCTCGGCCGCCGCCCTCACCCTGCTGCGCCACCTGCACACCCACGGGGCCACGCTGCTCTACCACGGCGACTTCGACTGGGGAGGCCTGCGCATCGCCACCACCCTGCTGCACCGCGTCCCCTGGCGCCCCTGGCGCTACACGGCCGCCGACTACCGCGCCGCCGCCACCGCCACCCCGCTGGCCCCGCCCCTGACCGGCACACCCGCCACCGCCCCATGGGACCACGAACTGTGCCCGGCTCTCACCGAACTCGGCGTGCGCATCGAGGAGGAGACGGTGCTCGACGACCTGCTGGCCGACCTCGCGTCCTGACCGGGCGCTGGGACAGGGATTTTCTGGAGCACTTCCACCGTGCCGGAGTGGCCGACCTGGAGGATGACGGAACCGTCCGGGTGCGCTCGCTGGGCGAGGCCCGGTTCCGCCTCACGGTGCACTGAAGCTAACGGGGGACGAAGCTAACGGGGACGGCCGGCCAGCGCTCTGACCAGGGCTTCCCGGATGTCGTCCGGTGGGCCGGGGTCGTCGGTGCCCCCGTCCGGGGTGACCGCTGCCGCGATCTCGCGGAGGCTGCTGCCGGCGAGGCGGGCGGCCTCGCGCAGGACGTCCCACGCCTCGTCAGAAGTGCAGCCGTAGCGGGCCATCAGGATGCCGCGGGCCCGGTCGACGAGGGGGCGGGCGGCGACGGCGTCGCGGAACTGCTCGATCTCCGACTCCAGGGAGCGGGCCTGTTCCGCCTCCGGGGCGGGGCGTGAAGGCACCGCGCGGGCCGGGTGGTTGAGCGGGTCCGCGGGGTCCAGGCCGGCCGACTCCAGCAGCCGCCGGGGCTGGCCGTTCCAGCGGGTGGCCGTCACCGGCAGGGAGCGGCGCCGGCCGAAGTCCCGCAGGACGTCCAGGAAGCGCAGCCCGGCCGTGTCCATGAAGTGCACGCCGCTCATGTCGGCGTCCACCCGGGCCGTGCCGGCGGGCAGCCGGGCCAGCTTCCCGGCCAGGGCCCGCACGCACCCCTGGCGCAGCATGCCGCAGGGGGTGAGCAGGGCCCGGTCTCCGTCCATGCGGGCGCCGATGACCAAGGTGTTGAGCCTTCCCGGGAGTGGGGGTGGTGCCGAGGAGGTCATGTCACCGCCTGGTCGCTGTGAGAGGTCGCTCCGAGGGGAGGGGCCGTGCGCGCGCATCGCCCCCTGTGTCCCTGTCCCTGACGTGCTGAGGTGCGCCTGCCCCCTTCTGCGCGGACTACACGTACGGGTGGGAATGAGCACGGCCCGACGGGGTACACGCGCGAGCGTTCCCGACGTGAGGAGACGCCATGGGTACCGACGGCACGGGCGGGGCGCCGCCGTGCGCGGCCGGGGCGCCCGCGCGTCTCCCGGCATGTCCGCCGGAGCGGGCGGCGGACGGCCGCCGATGCGTGGTGCAGCGGCCGCCACCCGCACGGTCACGGGGCTTCGACCGACGTCCGGGGCGGTCCGCCGGCGCTCGCCTCGACGAAGTCCGTGGCCGGTGTGCCGGCGATCCAGGCGCCAGGCCATGAGTGCGGCGATGCCATGAGTGCGAAGACGGAACACCCCGAGGCCGGGCGGGACCCCTCGGATCCCTTCGTCCACCTCGCGTTCTTCTACCGGGACGAGCGGCAGTACACCGACGGCACCGTCTCCTTCGTGCGCGAGGGGCTCGCCGCCGGTGACCCGGTGGCGGTGGCCGTGCCCGGGGACCGGCTGCGGCTGGTCCGGGACGCCCTCGGCGACGACGCCGGGCTGGTGCATCTGCTGGACATGCGGGAGGCCGGACGCAACCCCGGCCGGATCATCCCCGGAGTGCTGCACAGGTTCGCCGACGCCCCGCCGGAGGGGCGGCGGGTGCGGATCGTGGGCGAGCCGGTCTGGCCCGGGCGCTCCCCGCAGGAGTACCCCGCCTGTGTGCAGCACGAGGCGCTCATCAACGCGGCCTTCCGGGGCCGTACGGTCACGATCCTGTGCCCCTACGACGAGCGGGGGCTGCACGAGCGCGCGCTGGCCGACGCTCGTGCCACTCATCCGGCCGTGATTCCCGCCGGCTCGCGGGTGCGGTGGCCGAGTGAGGCGTACGCGCCTCAGGAGGCCGTCGCCCGGTACAACGAGCCGTTGCCGCTGGTCACGGGGGCGCTGACGCTGCCGTTCGAGGCCGGGACGCTCACCCGGGTGCGGCACGCCGCCGCGGACGAGGGGCGGCGGCTCGGGCTCACCGGCGTCCGGCTGGAGGATCTGGAGCTGGCCACGGCCGAGCTGACCACCAACAGCGTGGTGCACGGCGGCGGCACGGGAGTGCTGCGCGTATGGGCGGACGGCGGGGACGTGCTGTGCGAGGTGCGTGACCGGGGGCGGCTCACCGATCAGCTCGCCGGACGCCGGCCACCGGTCCGCGGGCGGGGCGGCGGGCGCGGGCTGCTGCTGGTCCATCTGATCGCCGACCTGGTGCGCGTGCACACCGGAGAGGACGGCACGACGATCCGCTGCTGGTTCGCGCGCTGAACGAGGTCAGGTCGCCAGGGGTGCCAGCTCCAGCGGGGTGATCTTGCCCTCGAGCATGGCGCCCAGGCCCTGCACGGCACACACGTCGGGGCGGTCGGCGATGTGCACCGGCATGCCGGTCGCCTCCCGCAGCATCTGGTCCAGGCCCGGCAGCAGGGCGCTGCCGCCGACCATCATGATCCCCCGGTCGGCGAGGTCGGCGACGAGATCCGGCGGGCAGTTGCGCAGCACCTTGCCGATGCCGTCCAGGACGGCGGTGAGCGGGGTCTGGATGGCCTGCCGCACCGCGGCCGTGTCCACCTTGACCGAGCGGGCGAGGCCGGTGGCGACGTCCCTGCCGTGGATCTCCGCGGACTCGGGGCCCTGCGGGGTGAGGCCGTTGCCGGACAGGGCGAGCTGCAGGGGCCGTACCGACTGGCTGGGCAGCAACAGCTCGTGCTGGTGACGCAGGTGCTGCACGATGGCGTTGTCCACCGCGTCACCGCCGACCGGGATCCGCTCGGCGGTCACGATCGAGCCGAGCGACAGCACCGCCACCTGGGTGGCCGCCGCCCCGCACACCATGATCATGGTCGCCTCGGGGCGCTCCACGGGCAGACCGCAGCCGACGGCGGCGGTGATCAGCGTGTCCACCAGCTCCACGCGGCGGGCGCCGAGGCCCACCAGGGTCTCGATCGCGGCGCGCCGGGCGAGCGGGTCGGCGTCGTGCGGGGTGCAGGCGGCGGCGCGCAGCCTGGGCTTGCGCCGCAGGTTGCGGCGGATCCGGTCGCCGAGCAGATGCCGCAGCATGCGCTGCGCCATCTCGATGTCGACGACCGTGCCGCCGGAGACGGGCCGGACCACCCGGATGTAGTCCGGGGTCCGCCCGGTCATCTTCTCCGCGAACTCGCCCACCGCGATCAGTGCGCCGGTGCGGGTGTTGACGGCGGCGGCGGAGGGCTGGTCGACGACGAGCCCGGCGCCCTTGACGTACACCCGGGTGCGGGCCGCGCCCAGGTCGACTGCGAAGTGGCAGCGGCGCAACTGCTCCAGACTGGCGGTCACGGCAGAACCTCCCGAGTGCACGGACCGGCGGCCCGCCGGATGGCGAACCTCACCGTCATCGTGCGCGGCGGCCGGAGCGGGCGCCCTTCGTGGGGGGCCGGGCGGGGGGCCGCTGAATGGCGGTCACCTTTTCCGGGGAACTCCGGGGAACCCGGTGACCCCCTCTCCGGTCAGGAGGTCCCGTCGCGGATCCCGCGCACCACCCCGAGCGCCGTCAGATCCTGGGGACGCAGGCGGAGTCGACCGGCCGTCGACTCGATCTCGCCGGGCGGGCGCTTGAGGATCGCGGCCGCGAGCTCCGGGGCGATCACTGAGAAGTAACTGTCGGGTGTGGCCCAGGTGTTGCCGGGCGCGGCCAGCGCCAGCGCACCGCCGGAGCCGCCCTCGCCGATGACCAGGGTGGTGACGGGTGTGCGGGCGGCGGCCACCGCACCGAACAGCTCGGCGATCGCCGGGCCCGCGCCCTGCCGTTCCGCCTCGGCGTCATTGGCCGCGCCCGGCGTGTCCACCAGCGTCAGCACCGGGATGCCCAGCCGGTCCGCGAGCCGGATCAGCCGCGCGGCCGTCCGGTACCCGGCGGGCCGGGTCGCCGCCCCGGTCTGCGCGGCGTAGGCGACGGTACGGCCCCGGTGCTCGCCGAAGCCGCACAGCATCCCGTCGGGGTCGGTGCCGCCGCAGCGGTCGCCGCTGATCGCCAGCCGGCGGGTGAAGTAGGCGTCCAGATAGGCGTGCGCGCGGGGACGCCGCGGGGAGCGCGCCCGGCGCACCGCGTCCCAGCCGGTGGCCGGCAGGGTGGTGCCGCCGAGGGCGGCCGGGACGGGGGCGGGCTCGACGGGCTGACCGGCCCGTCCCCCGGACAGCAGGCGCAGCCAGGCCGCCAGGATGTCCCGCAGCTCCTCCGGGCGCACCACGGCGTCCGCCGAGCCCGCCGCCACCTGCGCCTCGGCCGTGTACGCCGCCGGGTCGGCGTCCGGGGGACGCACCCGCGAGCCGGCGAATCCGACCTGGGCGCCGGGCAGGGCCAGCACGATGTCGGCGCCCGCGCCGAGGGTGGCCCAGCCGCCGCCGGTCGTGGGGTCGCGCAGCACCGCGATCTGGGCCAGGCCCGCCTCACGGGTGAGCGCCGACTCGCGGGCCACGCGCTGAAGCTGCGTCAGGGCGAGCATGCCCTCCTGCATCCGGCTGCCGCCGGTGGCGATCAGCGGCACCACCGGCAGCCGCTGCTCGCGGGCGTGGGTGTACGCCGCGACCAGCCGGTCGCCGGTGCGCTCGCCGAGGGAGCCGCCCAGATAGCCGAACTCGAACGCGATCAGCACGGCACGGGTGCCGCCGATGCGGGCGGTGCCGCAGATCACCGACTCCTGCTCGCCGGTGCGCTCGGCGGCGCGGGCGCGGGCGGCGTCGTAGCCCGGCCAGCCGAGCGGGCCGTCGGGCGGGGACTGCCGTGCGGGGGCGGGCAGTTCGGTGAAGTCGTCGGTGACCAGGGCGAGGGTCTCGCGGGCGGAGAGACCGTCAGCCATGGCTCAGCGCCCGCTTCATGATCTTGCCCATGTCGTTGCGGGGAAGCGCCTGCAGGTGGTGCACCACGCGCGGGCGCTTGTGCGGGGCGAGACGGCGGGCCACGTGCTCGGCCAGCTCCTCCAGGCCGGGCGGGGACTGCGGGTCGGCCGGCACCACCCAGGCCACGATCCGCTCTCCGAGGTCGCTGTCGGGCTCACCGGTCACCGCGGCCTCCCGCACGCCCGGATGCTCCAGCAGCGCGTTCTCGATCTCCCCGGCGCCGATCTTGTAGCCGCCGCTCTTGATCAGGTCGGTGGCCTTGCGGCCGACGATCCGCACATAGCCGTCCGGCTCGCGCACCGCCATGTCGCCGGTGCGGAACCAGCCGTCGGCGGTGAAGGCGGCCGCCGTGGCGTCGGGCCGGTTGAGGTACTCGGTGAACAGGTTCGGCCCGCGCACCTGGATCTCGCCGACGGTCTCCCCGTCGTACGCCGTCACCGGCGTGCCGTCCTCCTCCACCAGCCGCAGCTCCACGCCCGGCAGCGGCACGCCCACCGTGCCGGGGCGGGCCTCGCCGTCCGCGCGGACGCTGGTGTTCATCAGCGTCTCCGTCATGCCGTACCGCTCGATCACCCGGCGGCCGGTGGCCGCGGCGATCCGCTCGTGGTCGTGCACGGGCAGCGCGGCCGAGCCGGACACCAGCAGCCGCGCACCGGACAGCGCCTTGACCAGCTCCGGCTCCCCGGGCAGCGCCTCCGCGATCCGGTGGTACATCGTCGGCACACCGAACAGCATGGTCGCGCCCGAGTTCAGCTCCCGCGCCACGCCCTGGGTGGTGAAACGGCCGAGGTGACGCAGCGAGCCGCCGCGCCGGAGCGGCCCGAGAACGCCCAGCACCAGCCCGTGCACATGGAACAGCGGCAGCCCGTGCACCAGCACGTCCTCACCGGTCCACTGCCACGCGTCGGCGAGCGCGTCCAGCGTGGCGGCGATCGCCCGCCGCGGGATGACGGCACCCTTGGGCGGCCCGGTGGTGCCGGAGGTGTAGACGATCAGCGCGGGATCCTCGCCTCCGGCGCGCTCCTCGAACGGCCCGGGCGCGGTGCCGGTCACGTCGGCATCGACGTCGAGGCGCGTCAAGTCCCGCACCGCAAACGGTAGTTCGGCGCCCGGTGCGGCGAGCACGAGCTCGGGCGCACTGTCGGCCAGGATGTGCCCGAGCTCCTTCTCACCCGACTTGGGATTCAGCGGCACGACCGCCACGCCGGCGAGCAGTCCGGCCGTGACCGCGACCGCGGTCTCCAGCTCCGGTGTCGCCCACACGGCGACCCGGCGGGCGTCCCGCAGGCGGCCGGCCACGGCGACGGCCGCCGCGCCGAGCTGCCCGTAGGTCAGCGCACGGTCCCCGAAGCGCAGGGCGGGCCGGTCGGCCGGGCCGTCGGTGAGGGCCGGGAAGAGAGAGGACACGGGTCAGGCTCCTCGGGGTGCGTGGCCGGTCGCCGCACCGCCTCGGCGGCGCGTACCGACCAGTGTGGCCAGGTCCTTGGCGAGCGGCAGCTCCACCGCATGCAGGTCGGGGTGCTCCAGCCAGTGCAGCCGGGGATGATCGACCTCGCCGTCCAGCAGCGGCGGCCACCCGGTGGCCGGGGTGAAGTCGTCGATGACGATCCGCCCGCCCGGCCGCAGCAGCCGGGCCGGCTCGGCCGGGGTGTCACCGGCCCGCTTGGCGTTCCCGCCGCCGTCCAGCACCAGCAGGTCGTACGGGGCGCGCTCCTCGATCCGGCGCCAGTCACCGGTGAGGATCTCGACCTCGGGGACGTCGGCGAACACCTCCGCCGCGACCCGGGCCCGGTCGGGATCCAGCTCGACACTGACGAGCCGCACGCCCGCCCGCGCCCCCGAGGCCAGCCAGGCCAGCCCCACGCCGCAGCCCGTGCCGGTCTCCCCGATCACCCCCTGCGCCCCGGCGGCCAGCGCCTGCAGCAGCCGCCCCTGCTCGGGACGGCAGGACTTGCCGAACCCGTGCGCCCGAGCGGCGGCCACGGCACGGGAGACCAACGGCGGCAACTGCTCCTCGGAGTCGTATGCGTCCGTTCCTGAGCGTGACATGGCATTGATCCTGCCCGGCCCACAGTGCGGACGACACCGCTCCCTGCTGTGACATAGGCCCCTCTCGGTCACCGCCCGATCGGGGGCCGGGGCACGCGCTGTCCCGGTTCCCGGGGGGCGTTGTTAGCCTGCGGCGATCTGGTGGTGCTGTGGGAGAGGGAGAGGTGTCGTGGGGCGGATAGCGCTCGTGACCTGCCGGCCGGGGCCGGAGGTGGCGGAGGACCGGGATCTGCCGGGGCTGGTGCGGGCGCTGGGGGCGGCCGGGGCCGAGGCTGTGGCGGTGGCGTGGGACGAGGAGGGGGTCGAGTGGGGGAGTTTTGATCTGGCCGTCATCCGGTCGACGTGGGACTACAGCTGGCGGGCGGCGGAGTTCGTCGCGTGGGCCGAGCGGTGCGGGAGGGCGACGCGGCTGGCCAATCCGGCGGACGTGGTGCGGTGGAACGCCGACAAGCGCTACCTGGGGGAGCTGGGGGCGGCCGGGGTGCCGGTGGTGGAGACCCGCTATGTGGCGGCGGGGGAGCCGGTCGAGCTGCCCGAGGAGGGGGAGTTCGTCGTCAAGCCGACGTCGGGGGCGGGGGCGCGGCTCGCTGCTCGTTACACGCCGGAGGAGCACGAGGTCGCCGTGCGGCACATTCGGCGGATGCATGCCGAGGGGTTCACGGCGATGGTGCAGCCGTATGTGCGCAGCGTCGATACGGCGGGGGAGCGGGCGTTGCAGTTCTTCGGCGGGAGTCTGCTGCACGCCAGTCGCAAGGGGGCGGTGCTGGCGCCCGGTACTCCCTACGACGCCCGCAAGACGGCTCATCCGGGTCTGACGCCGTGGACGCCGACGGAGGACGAACTCACGGTGGCGGAGCGGGCGTTGGGGGCCGTGCCTGGTGCGCCCGAGCTGCTGTACGCGCGGGTGGATCTGGTGGACGGTGACGACGGGCGGCCGCGGGTGATGGAGCTGGAGCTGGTGGAGCCGGATCTGTTCCTGTCGCTGCATCCGGAGTCGGTGCCGCGGGTGGTGGATGCGATACTCAAGGCCGCGGCTGCGGGCTGATCGCGGTGCGCTGGAGCAGGCCCCAGGTGAATTCGGCGGTCACCTGGTGGGGCACGCCTTCCGCGTCCGGTGCGGTGAAGGCGAGGGCCCAGCGGGTGGGGGCGGAGCCCTGGAGGGGGCGGGCCGGGGCGAAGGCGCGGGCGGCCTCGTCGACCGTGCAGGACCAGGGAGTGAGGTCCGCCAGCGTGCGCAGCGCGGGCGGCTCGGCGTGCGGGGCGCGGACCAGCCATGCGTTCCACACCGTGCCGCCGGGAGCGGTCAGCATCTCGAAGCGCAGGTCCGGCCAGAGCGGCAGCGGCCACAGCCAGGCCTCGCAGTCCAGGTCGCCGACCCGGCGCGGGGTGTGCGACTCCGGTGCGCCCAGCACCGAGCGGTAGCGGGCGAGCGCCGGGCGGGAGCGGGGCGAGCGGACCATCGCCTGCCAGCGCTTGTTGGCCTCCCGCATCCGGGCGCGGGACACCCCCAGCTCACGGCGGGCGTCCTCCACCAGGTCCGGGTTGTGGTCTGCCATGCGGCGCAGCAGCACGAGCTGGAAGTCCAGCCGGCCGAAGGGTTCAGCGGGGTGTTCTCCTGTGGGCACGGGCACTATCGTCCCGCACCGGGAACTCCCCGGGGCGCCGGCCGTCCGGCAGGAACAGCACCGAGTTGACGTAGCGGGGGCCGCGCAGGACGCCGTAGGGCAGGACCCGGCGGAGCAGGCCGCGGGTGACCACGTAGGACGCCTCGGCCTGGTGGGCCTCCAGCGGGAAGCGGGACAGCGGGAGCCAGGTGTCGCCGGGCAGCACCCAGCCGTCGTAGCCGAGCAGCGACAGATACGTCACCACGGGCGCGACGGGCTGGATGCGGGACTCCAGCTCGATGAAGAGGGCCGGCCGGTCGCGGGCCAGCAGGCCGGTCGCCCCGCGCAGCACCGCCGGCTCGCTGCCGTCCACGTCGATCTTGATGAAGCCGACGTTCTTCAGGCCCAGTTCGTCCAGGGTGACGCAGCTGACGTCCAGGGCCCGGCCGTGGATGTCCCGGCGGACCAGCGACGACACCCCGCGGTCGCCGCCGTCGTCCGAGGGCAGCCACAGGCGGGCGATGCCGGGACGGTCGGAGGCGGCGGCGCGCACCACCCGTACATTGCGCGGGGAGGTGGTGGCGAGCAGCCGGGCCAGGTGCGGCACCGGTTCGACGGTCACCACCCGGCGGGCGCGCCCGGCCAGCCGGCGCGTCCAGGGGCCGTACCAGCCGCCGACGTCCACCGCCGTGTCGCAGTCGGGCGGGCACAGGTCGGCGAGCCGTGCCAGCTCCGGCTCGAAGCGGGGGTAGACGGCACGGGCCGCGGCGGCGACGACCCGGGTGGGCAGGAAGGACGCCACGCGGGCCGCGAGGGTCCGGTGTCCGGTCATGGGGTGGGGTCCTCCGGTTCGTCCGGATCCGGCGCCCCGCCTTCGCCCGGCGCCTCGCCGTCGTCCGGCGCCCCGGAGTGGACGGGCTCCTCCGGGCCGAGGAGCGTCAGCAGCTCCTCGTGCTCCTCCTCCGAGAGCTGCTCGCCGGAGGACGGCAGCAGCTGCGGGATGCCGTCGAGGATCGGATAGCGGCGGCGCAGCCGCGGGTTGTACAGCGCCTCCCGCTCGCCGGGCACCAGGCGCAGCGGGCCCTTGTCGAGCGGACAGGCCAGGATCTTCAGCAGCGGGTCGTCGGGTTTCACGGCGGGGCCAGCTCCTTCGCGCCGGTCGGGGAGGGTGGGGCGGCGGTGTCGTGTTTCGGCATGGCGAGGAGCACGGCCACCGCGAGGACGATGCCGGCGACGCGCAGGGCCAGCCGCAGCGGCTCGTCGGGCAGCTCCTCGCCGAACGCCAGGGTGCCGAGCACCGCCGTGTACAGGCAGGTCACGGTCGTGCACACCGGCACGATCAGCGAGGCCCGGCAGCGCTGCAGCGCCGCCTGCGACATCACCAGTCCGAACGCGCCGGTGAACATCAGCAGATAGGGGTAGGGGGAGCGCAGCAGACCGAGCAGCGCACCGCCGAGGCCGCCGCTGGTCAGATGGCTGGAGACGCCCTTGATGGCGAGCGAGCTGACGCCGTAGAGCAGGCCCACGGCCACGCCGTACTCCACGCCGGTGGTGGGCAGCCGGTGCCGGTGCCGGGCGTTGCGCTCGGCCGAGCCGTAGAGCCACACCCCGGCCGCCAGCGACGGCACGCACACCAGCAGCACCAGCGGATACGGCGCCTCGCGGCCGACGGTGTCGGCGCCCGGCCCGCCCTCGCGCAGCGACAGCACCACCATCAGCAGCGCCAGCAGGATCGCGGCGAGCGCGTACCGCTCCCGGCCGCTGGTGCGCTCCCCGAGCAGCCGCGCCGACAGCAGTACGAGCAGCACGAGCCCGGAGACGAAGATGCCCTGCGCGGCGGCGATCGGCAGGGTTGCGTACACCGCCAGCTGGGCGCCGAAACCGGCGGCGAGGGCCAGGGAGCCGCCGATCCACAGGGGGCTGCCCAGCACCAGCCGCAGCAGCCGCGCCGGCTGACGGATCGTTACTGCCGGCAGTTTGGCGAGCGCCCGCTTCTCCAGGACGAACCCGCCGCTGTACAGGACGTTCGCCAACAGGGCCGCGGCCACTCCCCACCACATGCTCGCCCTCCCCCCTTCACGTCCTTCGCGCGTGCAGCAGCAGAATCGACGCGAGCGACGGCCTGGCGCAGGCCAGCCGGTCCAGCGGGCGCAGCGGGCGCGGCACCCCATGGAAGGGCGCACCCTGAAGCCGTACGACGGTGAACCCGGAGGCGGCGACGAACTCCCGCAGCGCGCGGGCGGTGTACAGCCGCAGATGCCCGACCACCTCGGTGCCCGGCCGGCCGTGGATGCCGCGCAGGCTGACCTCGGAGAACACCGGCTGCACCCCCGCCAGCAGCAGCGCCCGGTTGTACCAGGCGGCGAGGTTCGGGGTGGACAGCATCAGATGACCGCCGGGACGCAGCACCCGGCGCAGCTCGTCCAGTGCCGCGTCCGGGTCGACGAGATGCTCGATCACCTCGCTGAAGAGCACCGCGTCCGCCGAGGCGTCGGCGAACGGCAGCCCGCCGCCGGTCAGTTCGCCGCGCACCACGTACGGGATGCGGGTGCGGGCACGGGCCAGCGCGTCCTGGGACCAGTCGACGCCGACGATGCGGTGACCGCGCAGGAAGGGCGCGGCGGTGGCGGCGGCGCTGCCGTCGCCGCAGCCGATGTCGAGCACGGTCTTCGCACCTGACGCCCCGGCCGGTCCGAGCGCGCGGGCCAGCATGCGGGCCTGGCGGCGGCTGCGGGCCGGGCCGGAGGCGACCGGCACGGCCGGGTTCTCGTAGAAGTCGCGCAGGTCGCGGGGCGCGGGTGCGGTGACCGTCACTTAAGTCGCCTCCGTGGTGTGCAGACAGTGCTCGAACAGGTCGCGCAGATGGGCGCCGTCGCCGTGGCTGAGCAGGGACCGGGACCAGCGCAGCGCCAGATGGAGCCGGCCCGCGGTGGAGGCGGTGGTGACGGTGAGGCCACGCGGCATCCGGGCGGGCGCCGAGAACCACACGGCGTGCGCGCGGCCCGCCCGCTCACCGAAGTCCAGCGGGTACGGGACCCGGCCGATGTTGCTGAGCAGGGTGGTCGACGTCCAGGGCGCCGCCGCCCGGCGCAGCGTCCGGGTGAGGGCGGCCCGCCAGGCCACCGGCGCCCAGGGCGCGGTGAGCAGCGCGGCGCCGTGGCCGAGCTGCGGGCGCGGGAGGGACTTCAGCGCGCGGGTGCGCAGCGCGGTACGGCGCAGCAGCTCCGGCATCTTCGTCGCGTCCAGCTCCTCGGGCGCGAACGGGACCTCGACCAGCCGGGTGCCGTTGCCGATGGGCATGGAGGCGTCACGGGGCCGGTCGTCGACCGGCATGGTGATCCGCAGCGGCCGCGGCCTGGCGCCGTGCTCCCGGTTCCAGTGGGCGATCGTCAGGGCCGTGGTCACCATCAGCTGGTCGTTGACCGTGTACGGCGCGCCCTTCGGCCGGTGTGGCAGCGGCAGCTCGGTGACCAGCATCCCGTTCCCGGGCGACGGCTCGGGCGTGCCGTGGGCGACCCGCGCGGGCAGCGCCCAGTTGGAGGGCAGGCCCGCCGGCGCCTGCGGTGTCTCCGGAGGCCGTACGGGCGGCGCGGCGGGCGAGTTGTCCCGCCCGCCGTACAGCTCGGCGGCGGTGGCGAGGACCCGCAGGCAGGCGGGGCCGTCGAGGGCGGTGTGGTTGATGGTGAGGAACAGCACCGTTCCGCCGGAGCCGGCGGCGGGTGCCTGCGGGCGGGGGCGGAGGCCGCCGCGGCCCGCGCCCACCTCGGCGCCCACCGCGTCGCTCGCCTCGCTGCCCTCCGCCGCGTGGGCGCCCGCCACCACCTCCAGGCGGATCGGCGGCGAGACGGTCAGCGGGGGCGCCTGGGTCAGCGCCCGGGTGCGCGCGTCGCGCAGGGCGTCGGGCCCCGGCGGCGGGAAGGCCACCACCTCCACATCGGGGCCCTCGGTCAGCTCCCACTCGTAGCGGCGCCGGTACCAGGGGCCCGGCGCCTCCCGCATCAGGATGCGCGGGTGCCGGCGCAGCGCCTCGGCGAACGCCTTGCGCAGCCGGGCCTCGTCCAGCGGGCCGGGCAGATGCACCTCGATGTGCACCGTCTCCGGCTCCTCCTCCTGCCGACAGTGCCGGGCGACCTCGTCGACCACCGGGAACGGGATGCGCGGGGGTGCAGTCATACGGAGCCGTCCTTCCCCGAGCCGTCCTTCCCCGAGCCGCCGTGCCCCGGGCCGCCTTGTGCCGGGCCACCCTGTCCTGGGCCGCCGTACCCCGGCGGCTGTCCGGGCGGCGGTGGTGAGGTGTGCGGCGGCGGTGAGGTGTGCGGCGGCGGTGAGGTGTGCGGCGGCGGTGAGGTGTGCGGCGGCGGTGAGGTGTGCGGCGGCGGTGAGG
>NZ_BAAAGU010000014.1:50557-114515 GCF_039524635.1 Streptomyces thermocarboxydovorans
GGTACGCGGCGGCGGTGAGGTGTCCGGCGGCGGTGAGGTGCGCGGGGGCGCGCCGGCCGGCGGGAAGCCCGGCGGGTGCGGTCCCGCGGCCGGGGCGGGAGCCGGCGCCACCGGCGGCAGCACCGCCGTCGCACCGGGGTCCCCGTCGTCCGCCTCCGCTCGCCCGTCCCGCACGCGCGGCTCGCCGATGCTCACCAACGCCGCGAACAGGCCGATCAGCGCCAGCACTTGGGCCAGATGCCCGAAGGCGCCCTCGCCCGCGCGCACCGGCTCGCCCGCGCCCGTCGCCGTCACCACTCCGGCCGCGGCGAGGGACACGAACGCGACCGGCGCGAGAACGCCCGGACGCCGCACGGCCAGCAGGGCCAGCGCCGGGACCAGCAGCGCCCACCAGCCCGCGACGACCACGCCGACCAGCGTCAGCGCCACCGCGCCCAGCCACAGGCCCGGCGCCGGGGCGGCCGGCTGCGGCTCGTCGGGGTTCCCGGCCCTGCGACGCCACAGCGCCAGCCCGATCAGCACCGCGATCCCGGCCCCGCTGCCGATCAGCGCCGCGTCGTACGTCGTGGCCGGCTCGTAGCTCAGCTTCACCGTGCCGCCCGTGCCGGCCGGGATCCGCCAGCCCTGCTGCCAGCCGTCCAGGCGCAGCGGGGTGAGCTTCTCGCCGTTCAGGGTGGCGGTCCAGCCCTCGTTGTAGTTCTCGAACGTGGTCAGGTACGAGGCCGCGCCGGAGCCGACGCTCACCTCGCGGCGGTCGCCCAGCCAGTCCCGGATCCGCAGCTCACGCCCGGACGCCGCGGCCTCCTGGAGAGAACCGCGGGTCAGGGTCACCTCGGTGAGCGCCAGCGGGCCGGCGTCGCCGCCCTCGACCCGGTGACCGCCCGCCGTCAGCTCCAGCTGCCGGTCGGCGCGGCCCTCCTGGCACAGCGTCATCTCCACCGGGCGCCGCTCCCTGAGGTCCCGGACGGTGCCCTTGACGCCCGTCTGGTACAGCTCGCCGTCGACCACCAGGTCCGGGCCCTTGCCGCACGGCAGCGAGAATGTCCGGGTCTCGGACGGCTGCGGGGTGCGGTACTGCTCGAGCGCCGGGATGTACGCCTCGGTCAGCCCCACCGGCAGCTGCAGGTCCTCGTCGACGACGGGGTTGTGCAGGGTGAGCGGCGCGGTCCGGGTGATGGTGATGTCCAGCCGGTCGGTGGTGATCGGCGGGAAGCGGACGATGCCGTTCTTGTCGGCCTCGGCGATGGCCGCGCCGTCCGGGGAGGAGATGTGCACCTCGGCGGCGCGGGCGGACAGGCCGCCCGCCGGGGCCAGCACGATCTCGCCGACCGACTGCTTGCCCTGCCAGGTGAGATGGATGGTGGGCCGGCCGCCCGCGATCCACGCCGTGGTCAGGTCGCCGTCGGTGAGGTTGCGCGCGGACAGGCCCGCACCCAGCCGTGCCACGGAGTCGGCGGTGGCGACGATCCGGTCGCGCTGCCGGGGCGCCACCTCGTACAGCAGCCGGTCCAGGGCCTCGCCGGGCACCGCCACCGCCTTCGCCCGGATCTCGAACGTGCCGCCCGCGGCCGTGGTGAACCGCCGGTGCAGCCCGTTCTCGGTGCCGGTGGCGGACAGTCCGGTGGGGTCGGCCGCCCGGTGCAGCGAGAAGACCTGGGTGGGGGAGGTGGAGTTCTCCGCGTCGGTGGGCAGCCGCAGCAGCCGGGTCACCTGCACCCGCGGCAGCTCCACCTCGGCGAAGCCCGCTCCGCCCAGCTTGGAGGTCCGGGCCTCGGAGTCGACGATGGTGAGCTTCATCCACCGCGTCTGCCCCTCGGGCGCCTTGACGCGCTGCTTGCTGCCGTCGGCCCGCAGGAAGCTGGTCTCGGAGCCGTTCTCGGTCTCCACCCGCACCTTGACCGGCGCGGCCCGCACGCCCTCCTGCGGCAGCGGGATGACGGAGAACGAGCCGGGCATGTCGTAGCGGCCGTTGAACTCGATCCGCAGCCACTGCCCGTCCGGCGAGGTCGCGGACCCTTCCGTCCACGCGGTCCCCGGGGCGCCGTCGAAGGCGTTGACCGGGTCGAACTGCGGCAGATGGAACAGCCAGTTGCCGTAGGAGGAGGCCGTCACCGAGCGGGCGCCGCGCAGTTCGGCCACCGTCTGGTGCACCTGGCCCTTCACCGGCAGGATCTGGTGCGGTCCCTCGCCGGCGTTCTGCGCGGCGTCCGGCGCGTTGCGCTCGTCGGCGGTATACGTGTACGAGGTGTTGGCGTTGACCAGCCCGAACCGGGTGTCCGCGCGCCGCATCCCGTCGCCGGTCACCTGCACCGGCGGGGTGCCAAGGCCGGGGTGGTGGTCGCCGGTCAGCACGGCGGGCCGCCCGCGCAGCCGGTCCGCCAGCGGCAGCAGCGCCTCGGGCCCGCCGGAGACCACGGCGGTCTCGGCGACCGGTGCCAGCCGGGCCTGGCCGGGCCGCGGAACGTTCTCACCCACCGGACGGTAGATCTCCACCGCCCGCTGCCGCGGATACAGCCCCTCCACCTGGAACGGCGTGCCGTCGGCGATCCGCCCGCCGGTCATCACCGGCCCGAGCCCGGTCACCCGCTGGTACCCGGACTGCTCCAGGGTCCGCTTGACCGTGGTCGTCGGCACATGCCCGATCTGGTCCGGGTCCAGGTCGTTGCGGACCACCACGTAGTACACGCCGGCCCGGCTCAGGTAGTCGGCCAGGCCCGGCACGGCGGCGCCGGTCATCAGCGCCTGCTCGACCGCGTCCATCGCCCGCCGGTTGCCCGGCGTGCCGAACGGCACGTAGTCGCGCTGCGCCCACCGTGACTGCGCCACCACGTCCAGCGGCTGGTCGATCGTGGAGCCCCAGGTGTGGATGCCGTGCGCGGTGGCCGGCACCACCAGGGCACGCGAGTCGGGGGAGTACTTCTCCAGCCAGTCGGCGGTGGCCTTCCAGTACTTGGGGATCTCCCGGAACGAACCGGGGCTGAGGACCGAGCCGTTGAGGTACGGCCAGGCCAGCCCCGGCAGGATCAGCACCGCGGCCACCAGCGGCGCCAGCCGCCGGCCCCGCCGCGCACGGTTCGTGAGCCGCCCGGCGCCGCCCGGCTCCCGCTGGGCCGGGCCCACCAGATGGGCCAGTCCGAGGACGAGCGCCAGCGCCAGACCGGTCTGGAACTTGTAGATGTTGCGGAACGGCGCCAGCCAGCCGTCCAGCCAGTCCTGCACCACCGAGTGGAACGGCGCCCCGAACGCGCCCCCGTACCCGGCGAGCAGGATCAGCGCCGCCACCAGCACCGTCAGCACCAGCCAGCGCCGCTCGGGCAGGTCCCGGCGGGCCAGTCCGGCGAGACCCAGCCCGGCCGCGAGGGCCGAGCAGACGATCACGATCACCGAGGCCGCCACCGCCCAGCCGGCCGGCAGCCACGCCTCACCGAAGTGCAGATACGCCACCCAGTTGCCGGCGCCGCGCAGCGCCTCGGTCGCCGCCATGGTGTCGGTGGTGGTCCGCGCGCTCTCGATGTACGGCAGGAAGTTCTCGCCGTAGATGCCGAGCAGCAGCAGCGGTATCCACCACCAGGCGGTGGCCACGATCACGGCCGGCACCCACCAGGCGATCAGCTTGCGCTGCCGCGGCCCCGGCGGCCGGGACAGCAGATACAGCCCCACCGGCAGCAGCGAGGCCAGCGTCGAGGCGGCGTTGACCCCGCCCATGCACGCCACCAGCAGCGCCGACCGCACGGCGGCCACCCGGGCCGAGTAGCGCTCGTCGGTCAGCGGCAGCAGCACCCACGGCAGCAGCGCGCCGGGCAGCGCGGCGGCCGAGGTGGAGCCGACCACGGTGGTGAACACCGGCCACAGGGCGTAGGCGACGGCGGCGAGCAGCCGCGAGCCCCGGCTGCCTGCGTTCAGCCGTTCGGCCAGCCGCAGCGCGCCCCAGAACGCCACCGACACGATCAGCGACATCCACAGCCGTTCGGCGACCCACACCGGCAGCTGGACCAGGTCGCACAGCCAGTAGAACGGCAGCATCGGCCACAGGTAGCCGATGTACTGGTCGGAGATCCCGCCGAAGGAGCCCCGGTCCTGCCACAGCTGCCCCAGGTCGGCCAGGAACTGGCCCGGGTCGGTGGTGACTCCGAGCTTGGTGTCGAAGGTCTGCCGCCCCGGCTCCGCCGCGACGAACAGCACGAACACCACGGCCCAGAACCCCACGAGCCAGCGCCGCGACCGCGGGCCCTCGGGAGGGCCGGAGGCGGTCGCGGTGAGGGGGACGGCTGCCGGAGGAGGAGCCTGGACCGTGGTCGTCATACGGGACACCGCCGGAGGATGAGGAGGAGGTTCCAGGTGGCGAACTCACGCAGGACCGGCGCCTTGACGACGGTCTCGGTGAGGAAGGGCCAGTAGCGGGAGCGCGCCGAGACGATCCGCACGTCGTCGCGGGCGCGCACCTGCCGCAGCGTGGTGCCGATGTGCACGGGGAAGAGGTTCACGCCGAGGGTGTGCTTGGCGTCCTTGCCGGTGCGCCGCTCGTAGCGGGCGCGGGCCCGCTCGGCGCCGAGGTAGTGCCAGGGGGCCCACTCGTGGCCGCCCCACGGGGAGAGCCAGTTGGTGAACGACACATAGATCAGCCCGCCGGGCCGGGTCACCCGGACCAGTTCGCTCAGGAAGGTCTGCGGGTCGCAGACGTGCTCCAGCACGTTGGAGGAGAAGGTGACGTCCGCGACGGCGTCGGCCAGCGGCAGCAGATACCCGTCGGCGACGACGGCGCCGTCCGGCGGCTTCTCGCCGAGTTCGCGCAGGTCGGGCTCGAAGAGGCAGGCGAGGGCGCCGCGTCTGCGGAACTCCTCGGTGAAGCAGCCGCTGCCGCCGCCGACGTCCACCACCACCCGCCCGGCCACCGGGCCGCCGTACGCCTCGACCTGGTCGGCGGCGTCCCGGGCGAGCAGCGAGTAGCAGCTCTGAGGATCGTCCTGCTCGCGCAGGAAGGCCTTGAAGAGCGCCAGGGACCGCGCGAACGAGGGGTCCTTGAAGGAGGTTCCGGTGCGCGGGGCGCGGTCCGGCCGGCCGCGGCGCACCGGCAGCCGCGGAAGAGCCGCCCGGACCCGGCCGAGGGGCGTCACGGCCGCCGGCTCCGCACCGCTTCGGCGGCCACCGCCCTGAACTGCCGCACCGTCCGGTCCCAGCGGTAGCGGGCCGCCCGGTCCCGCGCGGCCTTGCCCATCGCCTCCCGCCGCTCGGCGGACAGCGCCAGCGTGCACCAGGCCGCGGCGAACGAGGACTCGCCCCGCGCCAGCACCCCGGTCTCCCCGTCCACCACGGAGTCGCGCAGCCCCGGCACGTCGAAGGCGATCGCCGGTGTCTCCCGGGCCGCCGCCTCGGTGACGACCAGCCCCCAGCCCTCGACCGCGGAGGGGTGCAGCAGCAGCCACGCCGCGCACAGCAGCCGGTGCTTCTCCGCCTCCGAGACATGCCCGGCGAAGTCGACGTCAGGACCGGCCATCCGCTCCAGCCGCTCCCGCTCCGGCCCGTCCCCGACGATCACCAGCCGGCCGCCGGTGACCGGCCGCACCCGCTCCCACAGCCGCAGCAGCAGATCGATCCGCTTGTACTCGACCAGCCGCCCCACCGCCACGAACAGCGGCTCGGGTGACCGGCCGGTGAACGGACCCGGCTCCTCGACCCCGTTGTGCACGATCCGGATCCGCTCGCGTGCCACCCCGATGCCGCGCAGCGCCTGGGCCGTCGACGGGGAGACGGCGACCATCAGCCCGCCCGGCCGCGCGGCGCCCAGCGCCCAGTGCTCGAGTCTTCGCCCGAGCCGGGCCGCCGGCGCCAGCGGCCCGCCGAAGCGCATGCCCCACAGATCGGTGTGCACATGGTTGACCAGGCAGAGCGTGGGCCCGTGATGCCACAGCGAGGCCAGGTACGGCACCCCGTTGCAGACCTCCACCAGCAGATCGCAGTCGCCGACCTGCCGGGCGAAGGCGGAGCGGGCGCGCAGGTAGTGGCCGTAGGTGCCGCCCGCCGACACCACCCGGTAGTCGCGGAAGGCGGCCGGCCCCCCGCACAGCAGGGTGACCTGGTGCCCGAGCCTGGTCAGCCCGTCGGCGAGCCGGTCGACCAGCAGTTCGGAGCCGCCGGCGGAGGGATTCCCCAGGTCCCGGTGGGCGAGAAAGACGATCCTGCGCGGATGCGGGGGAGCCGCCGGGGGCTGCTGCGGCGCGCTGGGGGACGCGGGGCGCAGCATGGACGGAACGTGCTGGGGCATCGGTGCTCCAACTCGTGTCAGGGTGCGGAACTCAGCGTGGGGACACAGCCTGGGGTCGGTGTGGGTGGGGGGTGGGTTTCAGACCGGTGAGGGTGAGGTGGGGGCACTGTGTGCTCGGGTGGGGATTGGACAGTTTTCGCCCACACGTTCCCCACGGCTACTCACCGGGGTGACAAAATCCCGCTTTGTTCTGCCTGACGTTGTGTCATTTCGTGAGGGTCGGCTGGGGCACATCCGGCGTTCCGGATGTATCGGGTGTTCCGTCTCCCTTCCGTCCACGTGCCACCAGAACCCCGCCGGCCACCGCCAGCACGAATCCCGCCACCGCCGCCCCGATCGGCACCGTCACGCCGACCAGCCGCAGCTGCCCGCTGTCCCGCTTCGCCTGGCGCACGGCCTCCTTCTGCGTCTCGGTGGTGAACGCGATCCTCCCGGCGTCCAGCAGCACCGCCGCGTCCTTCTCCCCGCCCGGGGCGCGCAGGGTGCGCCTGGGGCCGGTCTGCGCGTAGATCACCCGGCCCGTGGCCTGGTCGACGACCAGCTCCACGCCGTGGTTGGCGTACCACTCCTCGGCCAGCACCTGCGGCCGGTCCGGCTGCCCGACGATGCTGCCGGGCACCAGCCGGGTCCCGGTCTTCGTCGGCGGCACGCTCCCGGTGAACTTGTAGCCGGTGTAGCCCTGGACCTTCTCCGTCCCCCGGTAGCGCAGCACCACCGTGTTGCCGAGCGTGTTGTCCCACCACCGGTAGGAGCGTTTCTGCACGTCGAAGGGGAACTTCAGGTACGCCTCGCCCTGGATGTAGGGCTTCTCCTCGCAGCAGTGCACCGGCTCGGTGCTCCTGCGGTCCAGCACCCAGCGGTGCACGTTCAGGTCCAGCGCGTCGTGCGGGTCGGCGGCCGGCAGGGACTTGTCCGTGTCGACCGAGGTGACCACGTCCCACACGGCGTTCCCGCTGCGCTCGGAGTCCGCGACGTCACCGCGCACCCGCTGGGTGACGGTGATCCTCTGGTCCGGGACCGTCTCGATCTTCTCGGTGTCGAAGACACTGCCGCGGCCGGTGTAGACCGCGGTGGTGTCGATGTCGATGGGGTTCACCGCGGCACGCGGTTTCACGTACCACGCCAGCAGGGGCGCCAGCACCAGCAGAAACGTGCCGAGACCCAGTATGAGCAGGGAGAATGGAGAAGCTGTACGGCGCATCCGGGCACTCCAGAGGCTTGGGACGGCGCGACGGGTCAGGTCGGTGCCGTGGAGGGGAAAGTGCGCATGCGGTATGGGGCGGGAACCGTAAGCGCCCCTTGACGGGGTGTCAATGTCATGCCGACACTGTTGGGCACGACTGGCAGAGGTGAGGGCACAGTGCCGGGGGTGGGGAACCTCCCGACAGAGAGGCTGACCCTGCGATGTCCAGACTGTTAGCCGCGGCGCTCGCCGTGGCGCTCGGCGCGGCCCTGGCCGTGGCCGCCGCGCTCGGCGCGGTGGCGCTGCTCGAGGCCACGCCCGACCAGCCCGACACACCCCTGATCACCTACGAGCAGGCGGGGCAGGGGAGCTGAGCCGTGCCCCCCTCCCGCACCCTGACCAGCCGGTCCGCCTGGAACGAGGTACCGCGCTACCAGGTGCGCCGGTTCGCCGAGATCGCCATGGCCGAGGCGCCCGGCCTCGCCGAGGAGATCATGAGCGAGATCCAGCGCGAGTACCCGCACCTGCCCGTGGTCCTCGACGACTCCGGCGAACCCATGGCCCTGGTCGGCATCCGCCGCGCCATCGAGGTGTTCGTCGAGCACCTGGAGAACAGCGAGGGCCGGCCCACCGTGCCGCCCGGGGTGTTCCAGGAGTTCGGGCGCGGCGAGGGACTCCACGGCCGCTCCCTGGACTCGCTGCAGGCGATCTACCGGATGGGGGTGCGCCTGGCCTGGCGCCGCTTCGCCGAGATCGGCCAGCGCGTCGACATCCCGCCGCCCGCCATGTACGAGCTGGTCGACGCCGGCTACGAGTACCTCGACGGGCTGGTCGACCAGTCGGTGCGCGGCTACGCGGAGGCCGCCGCCCGGCAGGCCGGGGAACGGCTGCGGCTGCAGCGCAAGCTGATCGAGCTGCTGCTCGCCGAGCACCACCGGGGCGATCCGGCCGACGCGCTCGCCGAGCGGGCCGCCCGGATCGGCTGGCCGCTGCCCGAGAAGGTCGCCGCCGGAGTGCTGCTGCGCCCGGCGCGCGAGGCCATGGCCCCCGCCGTCGGCCAGGGCGTACTGCTCGACATGGAGTACGAGCAGCCCCGCATGGTCGTGCCCGAACCGGACGCCGCCGGCCGCCCCGAGCTGCTGCACCGGGCGCTCACCGGCTGGTCCGGCGCGATCGGCCCGCCGGTGCCGCTCGCCGACGCGGCCAAGTCGCTGCGCTGGGCGGAGGCCGCGGTACGGCTGATGGAGCGGGGCCTGCTGCCGTCCGGGGAGGTGCTGCACTGCACCGAGCACACCGAGGCGCTGGTCCTGCTCCAGCCCGAGGAACTCATCGACGACCTGGCCCGCAGATGCCTCGCCCCGCTGGCCCACTGCGGCCCCACCCACGGCCGGCGCCTGGCGGAGACCCTGCTGGCCTGGCTGGAGACCCGCGGCGGCGCCCCCGAGGTCGCGGCCCGCCTGGGCGTCCACCCGCAGACCGTCCGCTACCGCCTGCGTCAGATCCGCGAGCTGTGGGGCGACGAGATCGACGACCCGGACCGCCGCTTCGAACTGGAACTGGTGCTGCGCGCCCAGCGCCTGCGCGGCGCCCTCGGCGACGACCGCCGCTGAGCCGCCCGGCCCGCCGGGTCACCGCCACCACCGATACCGACTCCGACACTCGTTGCCCGGTACCAACTCCGACACCCGTTGCCCGGCCGACGCGGCCTGGTTAGCCTGTGTTCGCCATTCCGACCGCCTGTTGATATTTCGAACGCATCGAAACGCAGGCCGAACACAGGAGGGGGCCGGTCGTGGGACGCCTCGTACCAGCCGTGACCCGGGCGCTCGACATACTCGAGCTCTTCCTCGACGGGGACGGCACGCTCTCCGCCCCCGAGATCGTGCGCAAGCTGCAGCTGCCGCGCACCACCGTGCACGAACTGGTGACCACGCTCGCCGCCCGCAAGTACCTCGTCCCGGTCAGCGACCAGCCCGGCCGCTACCGGCTCGGCGTGCGCCCCTACCAGCTCGGCGCCCGCTACGCCGAGCAGCTGGACCTCGCCGCCGAGGGCCGGCAGGTCGCCCAGGCCGTCGCCGAGACCTGCGACGAGACGGTTCATGTGGCCATCCTCGAGGACACCGACGTCATCTACATCGCCAAGGTGGACTCCACCCACGCCGTGCGCATGGTCTCCGCGGCCGGCCGCAGGCTGCCCGCCCACTGCACCGCCGTCGGCAAGATGCTGCTGGCCAGCCTCCCCGAGGAGGAGCTGACCGCGCGCATCCCCGACGGCGCGGAACTGGCCGCGATGACCCCGAACAGCATCACCGACCCGGCCGCGCTGCGCGAGGCCCTCGCCGGGATCCGCACCCGGGGCATCGCCGTGGAGACCCGAGAGTCCAACCCGGACGTCTCCTGCGTCGCCGCCCCGGTGCGCGACCGCACCGGCGAGGTGGTCGCCGCGCTGTCCATCTCCGTACCGATGAGCCGCTGGAGCGAGGAGCGCCGCGCCGAGCTGGCGCAGCTCGCCGCCAAGGGCGCCGCCGATCTGTCCGAACGTCTGGGCCACCGGAGCGCCGCATGACCCGCGCATTCGAAACCCCCGCATACGAGGTCGCCGTCCGCGCGGAGGCCACCCTGGGCGAGGGCCCCACCTGGGACCCGGCGACGGGCCGCCTGCTGTGGGTCGACATCCTCGCCTGCCGCATCCACACCTACGACCCCGCCACCGGCCGGCGCACCCTGCGCCGCACCGAGCAGCACATCGGCGCCGCCAAGCCCCGCACCGGCGGCGGACTGGTCCTCAACCTGCGCGACGGCATCGGCCTGCTCGACCCCGACGACACCTTCCGCTGGCTGCACCGCGAGGTGGTGCCCGGCCGCCGCGGCAACGACGCCGCCGTCGCCCCCGACGGCTCCCTGTGGGCCGGCACCATGCGCTACGACGAGGCGCCGGGCGGCGGCACCCTGTCCCGGATCACCCCGGACGGCGAGGTCACCACGGTGCTCGACGACGTCGCCGTCAGCAACGGCACCGGCTGGAGCCCCGACGGGCGGCTGATGTACTACATCGACAGCCCGACCCGCCGCATCGACGTCCTCGACCACGACCCGGCGACCGGGAGGGTGTCCGGCCGCCGCCCCTTCGCCGAGATCGAGGAGGGCGCCGGCTTCCCCGACGGCCTCACCGTGGACGCCGACGGCTGCGTCTGGGTCGCCCTGTGGGACGGCGGTGCGGTCCGCCGCTACACCCCCGACGGCACACTCGACCGCACCCTCACCTTCCCCGTGCCCCGGGTCACCGCCTGCGCCTTCGGCGGGGCGGGCCTCACCGACCTGTACGTCACCACGGCCCGTGTGGGCCTGACCGCCCCGCACCCGCTGGCCGGGTCGCTGCTGGTGATCCCGGGCATCGGCAAGGGGGTGGCGCAGCCGGCGTTCGCCGGATGAGCGACCCCAGGGTGCCTCGCTCGTCCTCAGCCGAGCCGTGACGGCGCGGTGCGTACGGTGATCCCCTCCGGTGCCGCCCCGGGCGCCCGAAGGCGCGCAGCAGCGCCGCGCCGCCCAGGGCCGCTTCGTACGCGTACGCCTGCATCCGCGGGGAGCGGAACCCTCTGCCTGACGGTTCCTCAGCTCTCAGACGCCCGGCAGCCCCGTGCGGTCCAGGCTGCGCAGCAGCTCGCGCTCGCCCGGCGTCAGCGGCGGCTCGGCCGACGGGGGCAGCGGGGAGCCCATGAGGGCGGCCAGCACCGCGCTCGGGTGGAACATGCGGGTGGGCGGCGTGCGCATGCTGGTGACATCCCAGAGCGCCGAGGCCGCGGCGTAGGAGCCGGTGGCCGCCCTCATCATGCGGCGCGTGTACGCCGTGACCAGCCGGTCGGCCGCGGTCGGCCGCCCGCCGCGCACCCCCGGATACAGCACGTCCTGCCCGACCGCCATGGACCAGGCCGTCTCCACCGGCTTGGCCGCCCCGCGCAGCACCCGCCGGGCCAGACCGGGCGCGGCCGGGCCGCCGCGCGCCAGTTCCCGCCCGAGCACCTGCGCGCCGAACGCGGCCACCGACATGCCCTGCCCGTACACCGGGTTGAAGGTGCCGAGCGCGTCCCCGAGGACCACGAACCGCTCCGGCCACCGCGCCGACTTCTCCAGATAGCGGCGCACATTGCTGGTCGACCGGCTCAGATGCACGTCCGTCAGCGGCTCCGCACCGGAGATCAGCCGGCCCACCACCGGGTCGGGCAGGTCGAGCGTGTAGCGCAGGAAGCCCTCCGGGTCCGCGGGCGGCTCACCGCCCCGGGTGCCGCCGCAGCTGACCATCCACCGGCCGTCCTCGATCGGCATGACCATCCCGCTGCGGCCGGGACGCCGCGCGAACGGGTCGGCGTGCACGATGGTCAGCGGGAACCTCTCCGCGCCGTCCGGGGTGCGGAAGATGCGGGTGGCGTTGACCAGCCCGGAGTCCACGGTCCGCTCCCGAATGCCGGTGATCCCGAGCGCGTCCAGCCAGGAGACGACCCGGGTGCCGCGCCCGCTCGCGTCGACCACCAGGTCCGCCTCGAGGTCCCCCTCCTCCCCGGGCGCCCCGGTCCGCACGCCGGTCACCCGCTGCGCGGTGCCGGTCAGCCCCACGGCCGCCGCCCGGCGTATCTCCACCCGGGTCTGCTCCAGCACCGCCGTGCGCACCACCCAGTCCACCAGCGCCCTGCTGCAGGTGAGCATCACCGGCCCCTCGCGCTTGAAGCGGCGCAGCCAGCCCTCCGAAGTGAGCGCGAGCATGCCCGAGTTGAGGGGTATCTCGTGCGCCCCGGCCGCGAGCAGCCGTTTGCGCACCCCCGGCACCAGCTCCTCCATGGCGGCGATGCCGCCCGCCATCAGCAGATGAGCGTGCCGCCCCTGCGGCAGGCCCCGGCGGTGTCCCGGGCGGTCGGGCAGCTCGTCGCGGTCCAGCACGATCACCTCGTCCACACCGGCATCGGACAGGACGGCCGCGGCCAGCATCCCGGCCAGTCCGGCACCGATCACGACAGCTCTACGCGACATGGGGCTCCTCGGGTTCTGCCATGGTTCCGGCCATGGGCGGCGGCACCGCGCCTTCGGGCGCGGCGGGTGCGGGGGGCAGGCGGTCCAGCGCCCGGGCCAGTTCCACCAGCCCGCTCGGGCCCGGGACCTCGGTGGCGTGCAGCCGGTAGCTGCGGCCGGTCTCCGGCGGTTCGTCACGGGCGGCGGCCCGGCGCGCGGCGTCGGCCAGCATGGCCGCCTCCGCCTGAAGACGGGCCTCGTGGGGGGAGCGGCCCGTGCCCAGGGCGGCGTCCCGCACCCGCTCACGGACCCCGTGGTCGAAGTACGGCGCCAGGGTGAGCAGGGCGTCGTGGATCGACACCTCACGCCACTGGAGCCGGGCCTGGGGCAGCTGCCACCATGCGGCGGGCGGCCGGGGGGCGGTCGACGCCGCCCGCACCAGCGTCCACAGCGGGGCCAGCCGCCGGTAGTCGCGCCGCGCCTGCCACTGCGCCCGGACCGGCGGCACCAGCCGCGGCAGCACGAACCCCGCCGAGCACACCAGCGCGCCCAGCGACGCCATCGGCGGGGCGACATCGGTGGACAGGAAGTCCAGGTCGCGATCCGACCAGCGCGCCGCGACCGCCGTGTACTTGGTCAGCTGGAACCCGGTCAGGTCCAGCAGCACGCCCAGCAGGATCAGCCGCAGCCCGGTGCGCAGCAGACCGGTGACCTCGCGGGCCCACTTCAGGCACACCACGCACACCGCCAGCATCGCGGCGCTGTGCCCGGCCAGGTAGAGCAGGATCATCTCCCGCATGAACGGGGTGTTGGCGTAGTAGGTGTCGAGGTCCCGCAGCCGCTCGGTGTCCGCGTCGGAGAGCGCGAACAGCACCACGATGGCCAGCACCAGCAGCCCGTAGGCGGCGATGCTGCGCAGCACCAGGCGCCGCACCAGGGGGCGGGGGCCGCCGCGCCAGTTGATCAGCAGCACCAGCATGCTGCAGCTGTACGCGGAGAGCATGCCGTAGGTCAGCGGCGCACCGAAGTTGGGCGTGCCGGTGAGGGAGTTGACCGCGGACAGGGTGGGGGGCGCGGCGCACACGAAGACCAGGGAGCCGAGCACGATCGCCACGCAGGTGGACAGGTTGAGCGGATTGCGCACCACCGTGCTGGGGCGGTACAGCAGCACGGCGGACATGCCGAACACGACCGCGGCGAGGTAGACGACGAGACTCATGCCGGCCGGCTCCTCTTCGCCGGGCGGCGGCCGGTCCTGACCGTGCGCATCATCCGGTGCCCGTCGTCGTGACGCTCGGCACGGTCCCCGAGGGCGAGGGCGAGGGCGAGGGCGAGGACGAGGGCGAGGACGACGGCACGGCGGCGGGCGCGCCGGCGTCACCGGGCGCGGACCCGGCGGGCGGGGCGGGGTCCGTCAACGCGTCGGCCACCCGGGCCAGGAGGGCCGGACCCGGCACCCGGTCGAGCGCACGGCTGCCGGGGCGGGGGGCTCTCCGGTCGGCGCCGGCCTCCTCCCGCACCGCCGCCGTGATCACCGCGGCCCAGGCCGCCGCCTCGGCCCGCTCCGGCTCGCCCGTGGCGCCGAGCACCTCCCGGCGGGTCCGCTCGTACAGGCCGCGGTCGAAGTACACGTCCAGGTGGCTCAGCGCGTTGTGGATGCTGGTCTGCCGCCACACCAGACGGGTGGTGGGGGAGGCGAACCGGGGCCGGGGCAGCCGCAGCCGCCGCCGGACCAGCACCTCCTCCAGGGCCTTCTCCAGCGGCGCCAGACGCGCATACGCCCGCCGCGCCTGCCGGGCCTCCGCCAGCGCGGGGGCGAGCAGCGGGACCAGCACCCCGACCACCGTCAGCAGCGCCCCGAGGCCCGCGGCCGCCGGGGACACGGTGGTGCCGAGCGCCGACCAGTCCCGCCCGGTCCAGCGGGCGGTCACCGCGGTGAGCTTGCAGACGCTGTACCCGGCCCCGCACAGCGAGCCCGACCCGAGCAGGGTCAGTCCGAGCCGCAGCCCGCCCCGCACCCGGCCCGCCCAGCGCAGCGAGCACACCGAGGTGACGGTCGCCGCGACCAGATGGGCGACCAGGTACAGCACGATCATCTGGGCGAGGAACGGCGTGGTCGCGTAGTAGGTGTCCAGGTCCGTTCGGCGCTCCTCCGGCGCGTCACCGAGGGCGAACAGCACCGCGATGCCGAGGACCACACCGGCGTAGGCGGTGATCCAGCGGCGGGCGGTGCGGTGCACCCGGGGACCGCCGCGCCAGTACACCACCAGCACCTGGGAGGCCGCGGCGTACGCGGTGATCGCCGCGTAGGTCAGCGGCGCGGCGAGGTTCGGCGTGCCGCTGAGCCGGTTGATCACGCCGACCGTGGGCGGCGCGCCGAGGAAGAAGCACAGCCCCGCCAGGCCCAGCAGCGCGCAGATGGCCCGCAGATACGGGTCACGGCGGTGCCGCAGCAGGTCCGGGGCCTTCACCAGCAGGCCGAGCCACAGGACCGAGCAGCTGAGGTAGTTGATCAACCCGCTCATCTCCTGGCCCCGCGGTAGTTGAGCGCCGCGCCGATGCGTCCGGCGAGGTCCTGCGGGTCGTCGTCGCCGCCGTCGCCGGTCCGTGCGGCGGGATCAGGTACGGCGGAGGCGTCCAGCCAGGTGCGCAGCCGGCGGCCCATCAGCATGCCGAAGCGGTCGGCCTCCTGTTCCTCGGCCAGGCTGAAGTCGCTGCGGGCGGCGACCGGTTGACGCGCCTCGCCGGAACGCGGCGCGGCGGACCGGCGGTTCATGTGCCACACCTCGTGGCACAGGATCACGATCTGGTGCCAGACGGCCGCCCGCTCGTCCACCACGACGTCGTCGTGGTGCTCCCGCTCCAGCCACAGCCCGCTCGCGGTGTGCGGCGGGAACTTGGCCCGGTGGACGACGACTTCACGTCCCCGCCAGGCGCTGACGGACTTCACCAGCTCCTCGAACAGCACCTCGGGATCGGCCGGGACCCGCACCCGGATGGGGTCGATGAGGGCGTCAGCGAGACGACGCATCTCCTTCCTGGTACGCACCGCTGTCTCCCTGTTCCCCTGGGCGCCGCTCGGTCACCCGTGCAATATGCCAACTCCGGTCCCGATCCTGCCACCGCCCCCGCGCCCGGACTCACTCGGTGACCACCGCGGGCTCCTTCAGGGCACCGGCCGCGGCCCGCACCGCCCGGATGTCGTCCGGGCGGCGCAACTCCCTTGACACGGCGCCGATCTCCAGCAGCAGCTCGGTGGTGTCCCGGCCGCCCTCCGCGTCGCCGTCACCCGCCTCCGGGCGCCGGTCCACGGCGTCCAGGATCGCCACCGCCGCCGCGAGCGCCTTGGCCCGCTCCGGGGCGAACCCCAGGCCGAGCGCGGCCTCGTGGCACCGCCGGTGCAGGGACTCGTCGATGTGCCGGGCCAGCGGCAGCAGCACGTCCCGGATGAAGGTCTCGCGCCGGGTCAGCCGCAGCTCGGGGCTGGAGTGCCAAGTGAACGGCACCCCGCTTCCGTTGACCTGCCTCATCAGCAGGTACAGGGGCCGCAGCTGGTGGTGGACCAGCCGGATCCACCAGCGTTCGTGCAGGTACTGGCCGGCGTGCGGCAGGATGAAGCCGATCGCGATCGACACCGCGGACGCACAGGCCAGCGCGGGCGCCACGTCCAGACTGAGCCAGTCCAGGTCGTGGCCGGTCCAGCGGGCCACGACGGCGGTGAGTTTGGCCGCGTCGAAGCCCAGGTTGAGCGCGTAGCCGGCGCCCAGGAACTTCAGCCCGCCGCGCAGCCAGGCGTCCAGGCCGTCGGTGCGGATCCAGTTCCAGATGAGCTTCGAGGTGATGAGCGCCGCGGTGGTGTGGGCGAGGAGGTACAGCAGGATCTCCTCGCGCATGAACGGGGTGTTGGCGTAGTAGGTGTCGAGGTCCCGGGTGCGTTCCACCGGGACGTCCGCGAGGGCGAACAGCACCCAGAGCGCGACGATGACACCGCCGTAGGACCACAGCACCCAGCGGGTGGTGCGGCGGGTCGAGGCGGAGTGGTCGGACAGCCCGTTGCGCCAGGCGATGATCAGCACCAGGCAGCAGGCGCAGAACGCGGTCAGCAGCGAGTACACCCAGGGCGCCGCGATGTTCGGCACGCCGGTGACCCGGTTGACCCAGACGATGGTCGAGGGCGCGACGAAGACGAACACCGCGCAGGCGAGCAGCAGCAGACCGCCGACCGCGCGCAGCAGCGGGTCGTTCCACAGCCGGATGATGGTGGGCAGTTTGATGGCCAGGGCGGCCGCCAGGACGCCGGCCGGGATCCACCAGAACGACGTGTAGAACTCGCTGAGGTACGACGCCGGGCCCAAGGCCGCGTCCGCGAACTCCATCGCGCCCTCGCTCTCATGTCCCGCTGTCCACAGGGACGTTCGAGCCTACGCGCATGGATGTGTCCGCGTCAGGCACGTCCCAGGTTCTTGTCCGAACCATTGACGTGCCCTTCCGTCCTCCGTACGGTCCTCGTTCGAAGTGACGTGCACCGTACGGAATATCGAACGATGTGTGTCCGGGGTGCCGCCCGGCTCGTGGTGTCCGACCGACCGTCCCGAAAGGCGCAGATGCGTACCGCCCGCCTCACCCTCCACCCCGCCTTCACCGTCGGGCGGGTCAGCCCCCGGCTCTTCGGCTCCTTCGTGGAACACCTCGGCCGCTGCGTCTACACCGGCATCTTCGAGCCCGGCCACCCCACCGCCGACGCGGCCGGGCTCCGCCGGGACGTCCTCGCCCTGGTGCGCGAGCTCGGCGTCACCGCCGTCCGCTATCCCGGCGGCAACTTCGTCTCCGGCTACCGGTGGGAGGACTCGGTCGGTCCCGTCGAGAACCGCCCGCGGCGGCTGGACCTCGCCTGGCGCTCCACCGAGACCAACCGCTTCGGACTGGCCGAATACATCCGCTTCGTCCGCGAGCTGGGCCCCGGGGCCGAGCCCATGATGGCGCTCAACCTCGGCACCCGGGGCGTGGCCGAGACCCTGCAACTGCAGGAGTACGCGAACCACCCCGGCGGCACCGCGCTGTCGGACCTCCGGGCGGCCCATGGCGACAAGGACCCCTACCGCATCCGGCTGTGGTGCCTGGGCAACGAGATGGACGGGCCCTGGCAGACCGGGCACAAGACCGCCGCCGAGTACGGGCGTCTCGCCGCGGAGACCGCCCGTGCGATGCGGCAGTTCGACCCCGGCGTGGAACTGGTCGCCTGCGGATCCTCGGGCCGGTCGATGCCCACGTTCGCGGAGTGGGAGGCGACGGTCCTGGCGGAGACGTACGACCTGGTCGACTACATCTCCCTGCACGCCTACTACGAGCCGCTGGACGGGGACATCGGCTCCTTCCTCGCCTCGGCAACCGACATGGAGTCCTTCATCGAGGGCGTCGTGGCCACCTGCGACCACATCGGCGCGCGGCTGAAGTCCAGGAAGCGGATCAACCTCTCCTTCGACGAGTGGAACGTCTGGTACATGTCCCGTTGGCAGCAGCAGACGGCCACCCCGGAGGACTGGCCCGAGGCTCCGCCGTTGCTGGAGGACACCTACAGCGTCACGGACGCCGTCGTCGTCGGCTCGCTGCTGATCGCCCTGCTGCGGCACGCCGACCGCGTCACCATCGCCTGCCTCGCCCAGCTGGTCAACGTCATCGCCCCGATCAGGACCGAGCCCGGCGGGCCGGCCTGGCGGCAGACCACCTTCTTCCCGTTCGCGCAGGCCTCCCGCCACGGCCGCGGCGAGGTCCTCGACGTCCGCGTGGACTCACCCGCCTACGACACCGCCCGCTACGGCGAGACGGACCTGCTGTACGCCACCGCGGTGCGCGCGGACGACGGCACGGTCACCGTCTTCGCCGTCAACCGCAGCCGCACCGAGCCGCTGCCCATCGAGGCCACTCTGGGCGGCCTCGGGCTCACCACCGTCGTCGAGCACAGCGCCCTCGCCGACACCGACCCCGGTGCGTGCAACACCCGCGACGATCCCGAGCGGGTCGCCCCGCACCAGGTCCACGGCACCACCGTCTCCGGCGGCCGGCTCACCGCCGAACTGGAGCCGCTGTCCTGGAACGTGATCCGGCTCGCCTGAACCGCGAAGGTGTTCCCGCTCGCCCGCTCGCCCGCACGCGCTCACCGGCCGCGAGAGCCGGGAGAGCCGGGGGAGCCGGGAGAGTCGGGGGAGCCGGGAGAGTCGGGGGAGCCGGGAGAGTCGGGGGAGCCGGAGGAAGCGGGGGAGCCGGAGGAAGCGGGGGAGTCGGGGGAGCCGGGGGAGTCCACCGCCTTGACCGGAACGCCTCCCGTCGCCGTCCCCAGCAGCGTCAGCCGTACCTCGCCCGGGCCCGCCGGTGTGGTCCCGTCCGCCAGGACCGCCAGCGCCAGGGTGTTGGAGCCACGGGTGCGCAGGATCCCGTTGGGCAGGACGAAGGTGTGCTGGGGTCCCACGTCGTTGATGTACTGGCCGAGGTTCCAGCCGTTGAGGAAGACCTGCACCCGGTAGGCGCGCTTCGGGTCGTCGTTCAGCACCAGGCCCACCGAGGCGTCCAGATCCTTCGGCACCGACAGCCGGAACTCCGTCCGGTACCAGGTCACCCCCTGCCGCCGGTCCTCCTGCTCCCGCGGCAGCTTCACCGGCTTCCAGTCCCCGTCGTCGTGCCCGGGCAGATGCCAGCCCCGCCGCTCCCCGTACAGCCCGCCGTTGTTCAGCGGCCCGCGCACCCGGTCGGGCTTCGCGGCGCCCTGGATGCGCCAGCTCACCGACGGTGAGGCACCCTCGAACTCCACCGACATCAGCCCGCGCGCCGCCCCGGAGGCGCCCTCGGCCGCCTCCTCGCCGGCCCGCTGCATCGGGCGCACCAGCACCGACAGCACATGGGTGCCCGGCGTGCGCAGCCGCCCCGGCACCTCGAAGCGTGCCGTGGCCGTCCAGTGACCGCGGTCCGCCGACTTCCCGTCCGGCTCCGGCATGCGGTGGGTGCCCAGCGGCTCCCCGTCCAGCCAGGCCATCAGCAGCCCCTGCGTCCCGCCGGCGTAGGACAGGGCCACCGACTCCACGGCGCCCGCGTCCTCGAAGCGGCCCCGGTACCAGACGTCCCCGTAGTGGAAGCCGTAGTCGTCGGCGAAGAGCACCGGGCCGCCCTCGGGCACGGGGGTGCTGCCCCGGCTGGAGGTGCGGTCGGCGGTGGGCCAGTCGGAGTCGTCGAAGTCCGGCCGGGCCTCCGGGTTCTCGGCGCGCCGCCGCCAGCGGTCCAGGGCGGGCAGGGAGACCTTCGGCGCGGCCGGCATCAGGCCCTCCAGCACCAGGCTGCCGGTGCGGCCGGGCCGGGTGCGCAGCGGCTGCCCGTTCCAGGTGACGGCGGTGACGCCGCGCGGCGCCCACACCTCCAGACCGGTCTCGCCCACCACGTCGCCGGTCAGGTGCAGGGTGGAGCCGCGCACGGTGGCCTCGCGCAGCAGGGCGGGGCCGTAGACCAGCAGGGAGCCGGACGGGGTCTCGCGGGGCCACAGCCGCAGCGCGGTCGCGTCGTCGGCGAACAGCAGCAGCATGGGCGTGTCGGAGTCGCCGCCCTCCACCAGGACCCGGGAGGGGCCGCCCACGCCGAGCGGCACCACCACATTGAGCCGCCCCCGGTGGAAGGACCAGGCGGGCTCCGGGTCCATGCGGGTGGTGGTGGGCATGGTCTCGCAGTCCAGGGCGAGTTGTGCCGTCTCGCCCTTGCGGCCGGCGAACACCGCGATGTCCTGCCGGCCGACGGACAGGCTCATCATGGGCTGCGCGGTGGTGTACGCGACCTTGCGGTGCCCGATCTTCAGGCCGGAGGCGAGCAGCTTGGTGTCGCCGGCCGCCACGGTGACCGGCACCTCGATGCCGGTGTCCGGCAGCTCGGCGGTGACCTGCTCACCGGAGTCGTTGCGCACCACGCAGAACTCGGCCCCGGTGTCGGGGTTGCTCAGCCGGCGCACCGTCAGCCGCTCGTCCCTCACCGGTACTTGCCGTGCCGGTCCCAGCCGGGCCAGGTCGGGGACGGTGCGCAGCAGATGCCCCAGCTGGTGCCCGGCGGCGGCCTTGGGCGTGATGCGGCGGGCCTCGTCGAGCGGGGCGCCGTAGTCGTAGGAGGTGCAGACGCCGGGGCCGGGCAGCCAGCCCCAGGAGGTGCCGCCGAAGCCCATACGGACGTTGTGCACGCCGACCCCGTCGGCGAGGTGGGTGAGCGCGGTGCGGCGCACTTCCCGCGCGTCCCGCTCCGCGGACACCTGGGCGTACCCCCTGCCGCCGGAGGTGACCCCGCCCCAGGCGTCCGGCCGCCCGGTCTCCACCGCCTGCGGCACCCACAGCCGCTCCAGCCCGCCACCGCGCCGCAGCAGCGGTACGTCGATCCGGTCGCCGAGCACCTTGCGCGCCAGATGCTCCCGGACGGCCTCGTCGGCGGCGTCCTCCACCTCGTACAGCAGCACCGTGCCGCCGCCCGCCGTGTACAGATGGCGTACGGCGATGGCGTCCACGGCGCTCAGCCACTCGTCTGCGTGCCGCAGATACGCCGGGTCCGCGGACCGCGCCCGGCCAGCCTCCACCGACAGCCAACCCGGAAGGCCGCCCCCGTCCAGATCGGCGGTCCCGAGGTACGGGCCGGGACGCAGCACCACGTACAGCCGCTCCTCGGCCGCCGTACGCAGGAACAGGTCCAGGTCGCGCACGCCGGTGAAGTCGTGGACGCCGGGCGCGGGGGAGTGGTGGTTCCAGGCCACGGGCACCGTGACCGCGTTGTGCCCCAGCGCGCGCAGCTTCTGCAGCACGTCCCGCCACAGGGACGGGCTGGGCAGGCGGAAGTAGTGCACCTCCGCCGACCACAGCACCAGGCGGCGTCCGTCGACCAGCAGCGAATACCGGTCGTGGCCGACCCGGTGCCGCCTGCCGTCCGCGCCCGGCGCGGCGGGCGGCGGGCCCGTGGGCACGACACGCGCCGTGCGGGGACCGGTCGCCGCCCCGCCGCTGCCGGCCAGCGCGAGACCGAGCGCGGCCGTACCGGCCAGAGCGGTGAAAGTTCGCCTGCTGAGCTCCAAGGGAGCGCCTCCTGCTGCGGTGCCACACGTGGTGCTGGTGGGCCATTGTCCCTGAACGGGCCACCCGCCGTTCACAACGGGGCATCCGAAACGCCTGTTTCGCCCTGGTGTGCCGAGTGGGAAGTGAATGGCCGGAGTTGACCCTGTCCGGCCCACCCTGCCCTTCATACGATGCCACCGCTCCCGGCCTTCACAGCGTCTTCATGCCTCCTTCACGAAGGCCGGGAGCGCATGTGTGACTTCACCCCCCACCGAATGGATGGAGACCCATGGCAACGGGCCTGCTCCTGACCGCCGCGGCGGCGTCCGCGCTCCTCACCGCCGCGCTGCCCGCGCACAACCCGTCCCCCGGTTTCGTCGACCCGCCGCCGGACAAGATCGTCATCAAGGTCGCCACGGTGAACGGCTCCGGCTGCCCCCAGGGCGCCGCCGCGGTCGCCGTCTCCGAGGACAACACGGCGTTCACGGTCACCTACAGCGACTACCTCGCCCAGGCCGGCGGGGACTCGCCCCCGACCGCCTTCCGCAAGAACTGCCAGCTCAGCCTGATCGTCCACGTCCCGCAGGGCTTCACCTACGCCGTGGCCAGCGCCGACTACCGAGGCTTCGCCTCCCTCCAGAAGGGAGCCACCGGCACCCAGAGAGCCTCGTACTACTTCCAGGGCTCGCCGAACACCGAGTACCGCAGCCACCCGTTCTCCGGCCCCTACGAGAACAACTGGCAGGCCACCGACGAGACCGACTGGGCCCAGCTGGTGTGGGCCCCCTGCGGCGTCCAGCGCAACTTCAACATCAACACGGAGCTGAGAGTCAACCCGGGCACGGCCCGCGACAAGGTCAGCTTCATGACCATGGACTCCACCGACGGAGACATCAGCACCATCTACCACCTGGCCTGGAAACAGTGCCCCGGCAAGAAGAAGTAGCCCCGGCAGAGAGCAACGACCCACCCCCTGACGGGCGGCCCGCCGCCACCGGCACCCGGCGGGCCGCCCCTGCCCCTCTTTCGGGCGATGGCGCGACGGCTGCTTTCAAAGTAGTTTCAAAGTCATGGGCACCGAGAACGCGGCCGTGAACTTCTCCGAGCTGGTCAACAAGAACAAGAAGACACTCGCCCGGCTCAAGGAGACACCGAGACTGCTTCTGCACCGCAGGGACGGCGAGGATCTGGTCCTCACCACCGCGGCACGGGCCGAACAGGACCAGACCGTGGTGTCGGCGGCGACCCGGATGCTCGCCGCGATCGCACGCCGCGAACCGGGCAGCATGGAGCTGCTTCTCGACCTCCTGCCGGACGCCTTCCCCTGGGTCCGCTTCCTGCCCGAGTCCGATCTGCACGCCTTCGCCGTCGAACTCGTCGACACCATGCGCGCTGCCGACTCGGTCGGCAACAGCGCCGCCGTCGCCCAACTGCTCATCGCCTGGCAGCACACCGCCGAGGTCCACTCCGACCCGGAGCTGCTGGCCGCCCTGACCAGGGACCACGACGAGGACTACGGCCCGGCCCCGGACCCGAGGGGTGCCGCATGACGCCGGCCCGCGGCGACCGCGCCGCACCTCCGGCCCCGCGCGGCCACTGGGAAGTCCGCCTCGCTCCGCCCCTTCATTCTCCTCATTGCCGGAACCCGGCAACCGGCAGGAGCCCGGGGCTGCCGTGGGCGGGGCTGATGCGGGCGGCCGTCGGCCCCGTAGCGTCGGTCTCACCGAACGGCGGTGCGACGGTGGGAGGTACGGGTGCGGAAGACGGTACGGGTGTGGCAGGCGGCGCTTCCCGTCGGCATCGGCCTTGTCGTGCTGCTGGTCTGTGCCTGGCTCTTCAGCACCGTGCCGGACCATCAGGCCGAGGAGCGCGCGTACCGGGCCGCCAGGCCGGTCTCCGTGCCGGCCAGGGTGGAGGCGAAGGTCGACGAGGTCTGGGGCAAGAGCACCCGGCACTGGCTGCATGTCACCGAGCGCGGCAGCGAGCGGCGGCTGCGGATGAGCGACGTCGGCGACGACATCTACGGGCGTGTGCGTCCCGGCGACCGGGTGACCGTCGAGTACTGGCGCGGCGAGATCCGCGCGGTGACCTTCGACGGCGTCACCCAGCAGACCCACGAGTCCCCGATCGGCGACTGGCGGATGCCGCTCGGCATCGGCCTTGGGCTGGTGCCCGTGGGTGTGCTGCTGGTGTGGACCGGCTGGTACTACCGGTACCGCTACCCGACCGCCCCGAAGGGCCGGCACACGCTGATGCCCGGCGCGGTGTGGGCGGCGGGCTTGATGGAGGGCACCATCGCCTTCCTCGCGTCCGGAGCCGACACGGTCCGCGACGCGCTCCTGGTGGCCGCCTGCGGCATCCCGCCGTCCGCCGTGATCGGTGCGCTGACCTTCTGGCTGGTGTGGCGGCGGATCCGCAAGGCGGACGACACGTCGGACATCGTCCCCGTCATCCCGGCCTCCCGGATCACGGTGAGCGCGACGGTCCACGGCGACGTGCCCTACAGCCGCTACGGCTGCAACCTGCTGGTGCTGGGCGACGGCCCGCCCGCGACCACCCCGGACCCGGCCGGCCGTGTCGCCCGCGCCGAGCTGCCGGACACGCTCACGGTGGAGCGGGTACGAGGCTGGCGCCTCGGCGAGGACCCCGACGCCTGGCCCGGCACCTACAAGTACAACGGCGTGGTCATCGAGTGCCGCGACGGCGAGAAGCAGGTCCTCATCGCCTCCCGGAGGCGTGATGCGCCTGTGATCCTCGGTGCGTTGCTCAACCGCTCGGCCGCCGGCGAAACGGTGCAGACTTGACCTCCGAGTGTGGAGGGCTGCGACGACGCCATCGACGGCTGCGAGAACTGACAAAGGGTGCGCTGTCAGGCGCGGTGACGGCGACCGGAGCTGAGGGCGACCGCCCGTGGGCCTCGCCTCTCCCCGTTCGCTCGTGTCAGCCCGCCTGCTGGCCCATGCCCGCCTCCGGCCACTGCTGGGCGCCTGGCCAGCCGCCGGCCGGGGCCGGGGTGAGGCCGTTGGTGCCGCGGACCTGGGCGGCGGTCAGGCCGCCGCGGGCGGGGACGCCGGGCGGGGTGAGGCCGGTGGGGGGCGCGGTCTGCGCGGGGGTGGGCAGGGGCGCCGGAGCGGGGAACTGGGCCGCGGCCGGGACGGGTTCGGGGACGGGCTGGGGTGCCGGTTGCGGCGCGGGCTGGGGCACCGGCTGTGGAACCGGCTGCGGGGCGGCGGCCGGCTGGGGGTACGGCTGGGGCATGCCCTGAGACCCCTGCATGCCCTGAGCGACCTGAGAACTCTGCGGGCCCTGCGCGGCGGAAGAGGCCGCGCGTCCGGAGCCCATGGAAGCTGCCGCCGGCATCGGCATCCCGTCGTTCGCGCCCGCCGGGGCGGCGGACGCGGCGGCGGGGAGCGGCATGCCGGTGCCGGCGGCCGGGGCGGCGGCGAGTCCCGGGGCGCCGGCACCGGCGGTCTGGGAGGTGAGCGCCCGCATGCCTCCCCCGTTGGTCTCGCTCACCAGGCGGTCCACCGCCGCCGTGCCCGAGCTGTAGCCGGTCCCTGTGGACTGCTCGGGCACGGCGGCTCCCCTCCTGGACGTCCCGTAGAGCACCTGTTCCAGGCCGGACACCAGGCGACGCACGTCCACCTGGGGGCGCACCACGAGCCGCAGGAAGCGGCTGGAGGATCCGATCTTGTTGCCGCACTCGCGGACCAGGATGCGGTGCTCGGTGAGCAGCCGGTCCCGGACCACGGTGCCCTCGGCGCCGACCGGGAGGCGCACGAAGAGGAAGTTGCCCTGCGAGGGGTAGACCGTCAGGCCCGGCAGGGCGGAGAGCTGGCCGGACATGTCCATCCGGTCCCGGCGCACCTGGTGGAGGCTCTGCTGGTACTCCGTCTGGTGCTCCTTCAGCATGAACACCACGTGCTCGGCGAAGGAGTTGAGGTTCCACTTGGGCAGCATGGAGCGCACCCGGCCCGCCAGCGCGGGGTTGGCGACCAGGTAGCCGAAGCGGATGCCGTGCAGGCCGAAGTTCTTGCCGAGGCTGCGCAGCACGATGACGTTGGGCCGCAGCATCGCCTCCTGGACCACGCTGGGTTCCGCCTCCGCGTCGGCGAACTCCAGGAAGCTCTCGTCGATCACCACCAGGTCCAGGTCGGCCATGGCGTCCATGAACTGCACGATGGCGTGCTTGTGCAGGAAGCCGCCGTCGGGGTTGTTGGGGTTGCAGATGACGGCGACCCGGGTGCCCCGCGCCCGGATGAACTCGGCGTACTGGGCGAGGTCCAGGGCGAAGCCGCTGGACTCCTGCAGCGGGAACATGTCGACCCGCTTGCCGGTCTCCATCGGCTGGTCGGTCCAGCGGCCGAAGGTGGGCACCGGCACGGCGAGCGACTCGCGGACCAGCAGATGGTCGATCCAGGTGATCAGCTCCGTGGAGCCGTTGCCCATGGCCACGCACTGCGGCGGCAGCTGCAGCAGACCGCACAGCTCGGCCGTGATGGTGTCGGCGCTGCTCGGGTAGAACGTGATGATCTCCCGCAGCCGTGCCGCCATGTCCTCGAACATGGCCGGGGTGGGGAAGTACGGATTGCAGGGGATGCAGAAGTCCACCGGCCCGGCCCCGTCGCTCTCCCGCGTCAGCGCCGCCATCGACGGGCTGTGTGCCGCGGTGGTGCGGAACAGCGAGGTGACGTTGTCGGCCAAGGGAACCTCCGTGTGCGGCGGACCCGGTGGGGAAGGAACGGGCCCGTCATGCGTGGGTGGCCCGCGCGGGGGAGCACGGGCCACCCTGGAGTACGAAGCCGGCCGGGGGGCCGTTCAACGCATGTGAGGAGAATGTGACGGCCCGCAGCTCAGGGGGAACCCGCGAGCAGGAGGGGCCACCGCTCCGGAGCCGAAGAAGACACGGGCTCAGGAGCCGAAGGAGTGGACCGTCGTCGTGCGGTAGGTCTCGCCCGGACGCAGCACGGTCGACGGGAACGACGGCTGGTTGGGCGAGTCCGGGAAGTGCTGCGTCTCCAGGCACAGCCCGTCGCCCTGCCGGTAGACGTTCCCGCCGGTGCCCACCAGGGTGCCGTCGAGGAAGTTGCCGGAGTAGAACTGCAGCCCCGGCTCGTTGGTGCTGATCCGCAGGGTGCGGCCGGAGGACGGGTCGCGCAGGGTCGCCGCGAGCTCCGGGCGGTGGGTGATGCCCTTGTCCAGCACCCAGTTGTGGTCGAAGCCCTGCCCGTAGAGCACCTGCTGGTGCGCGGTGCGGATGTCCCGGCCGATCGGCTTGGCCCGGCGGAAGTCGAAGGGGGTGCCCGCGACCCGCGCCGGCTCACCGGTGGGGATGAGGCCCTGGTCGACGGGCGTGAACCGCGAGGCCTCGATGGACAGTTCATGGTCGTAGATGGTGCCGCTGCTCTCGCCGGCGAGGTTCCAGTAGACGTGGCTGGTGAGGTTGACGACGGTGGGCTTGTCGGTGGTGGCCCGGTAGTCGATGCGCCAGTCGCCGTTGCGGGTGAGGGTGTAGGTCACCTTCACCTTCAGCGTGCCCGGGTAGCCCATCTCGCCGTCCGCGCTGGTGTAGTACAGCCGCAGCCCGGTGTCCGGCCCCTCGGTGAACGGCTCGACGTCCCACACCCGCTTGTCGAAGCCCTGCGCACCGCCGTGCAGGCTGTTCTCCCCGTCGTTGACGGAGAGCTGGTACGCGGTGCCGTCCAGGGTGAAGCGGCCCTTGCCGATGCGGTTGCCGTAGCGGCCGATCAGGGCGCCGAAGTAGGGGCTGGAGGCGACATAGTCGTCGAGGTTGTCGAAGCCGAGGGAGACATTGGCGTACCGCCCGCGCCGGTCGGGCACCTCCAGCGACTGCACGATGCCGCCGTAGGACAGGACCTTCATCCGGGTCCCGCCGTTCTGCAGCGACCAGCGGTACACCTTCGTACCGTCGGCGAGCTCGCCGAAGAGTTCCTTCACGGGCTTCCTGCCTCCCGAGGCGTGTGCGGTGCCGCCCGCTGCGGCGCCGGTGAGTCCGGCGGCGGCCGCGCCGGCGATGAGGGTGCGTCTGTTCAGTTCCATGCGGCAGCTCCTGACGGGGGAGCGGGACGACACCTCGGGGCGGGGAGAGTGCGGGGCCGGTCAGGACGGCCCCGCGCTCCCCCCGCGTGCGAGGGGCCCCGACGCTCTACGAACCGACCTTGCGCTTGTTCCACACGTCGAACCCGACCGCGGCCAGCAGCACCAGGCCCTTGATGACCTGCTGCCAGTCGGTGCCGATGCCGACGAGGTTCATGCCGTTGTTCAGCACACCCAGGACCAGGCCACCGATGATCGCGCCGAGCACGGTGCCGACGCCGCCGCTCATCGACGCACCGCCGATGAAGGACGCCGCGATCGCCTCCAGCTCGAAGTTCAGGCCGGCCTTGGGGGAGGCCGCGTTGAAGCGGGCGGCGAACACCAGTCCCGCCAGGGCCGCGAGCATGCCCATGTTCAGGAAGACCAGGAAGGTCACCTTCTTGTCCCGCACGCCGGACAGCTTGGCCGCGGGCAGGTTGCCGCCGATGGCGTAGATGTGGCGGCCGATGACGGCGTTGCGCATCACATAGCCGAAGCCGACCAGCAGCACACCCAGGATCAGCAGCACGATCGGCGTGCCCTTGTAGCTGGCCAGCAGCAGCGTCACCACGAGGATCGCCGCGGTGAGCGCGACCAGCTTCAGCGCGAACAGCTTGGCCGGCAGCACCTCCAGCGCGAACTCCTGCTGCCGCCGCCGGTCACGGACCTCCTGATAGATCACGAACGCGATCAGTGCGAGGCCCAGCAGCAGGGTGAGGTTGTGGTAGTTGGTCTCCGGGCCGACCTCCGGCAGGAAGCCGTTGGCGACCTTCTGCAGCCCCCGGGGGAACGGGCCGAGGGTCTGGCCCTCCAGGAAGATCTCCGTCAGACCGCGGAAGGTCAGCATGCCCGCCAGGGTCACGATGAACGACGGTATGCCGCCGTAGGCGATGAAGAACCCCTGTATCGCGCCCGCGAGGGCGCCCACCGCCAGACAGAGCACCACGGCGACCGGCCAGGGCAGGTCGTTCTTCACCATGAACACCGCGGCCATCGAGCCGACGAACGCGGTCAGCGACCCCACCGACAGATCGATGTGCCCGGAGATGATCACCAGCATCATGCCGATGGCCAGGATCAGGATGTAGCTGTTCTGCAGCACCAGGTTGGACACATTGCGCGGCAGCAGCAGGTCGCCGTCGGTCCACACCGCGAACAGCGCCACGATCAGGCCGAGCGCGATCAGCATGCCGTACTGCCGCATGTTGCGGCGCATGCCGTCCAGCACCAGCTTCAGCAGGCCGTCGCCGCCGGCCGGCCCGCCCTTCCCGGCCGGCGCGGGCGCCGGAGTTCTGGCGGTCACATCGGTACTCATCGGGTTACCTCTTTGTCCTTCGTCATCTGACGCATCAGCGCTTCCTGGGAGGCCTCGGCCCGCGAGAACTCACCGGTGAGCCGTCCGGCGGCCATGGTGTAGATGCGGTCGCACATGCCGAGCAGCTCGGGCAGCTCGGAGGAGATGAAGACGACCGCCTTGCCCTGGGCGGCCAGCTTGTCGATGACCGTGTAGATCTCGTACTTGGCCCCGACATCGATGCCACGCGTCGGCTCGTCGAGGATCAGCACATCGGGACCCGCGAAGATCCACTTGCTGAGGACGACCTTCTGCTGGTTGCCGCCGGACAGCTTGCCCACCGGCTCGAAGACGGTGGGCGCCTTGATGTTCATGGACGTGCGGAAGCCCTCGGCGACCTGCCGCTCCTGGTGCTCGTCCACCACGCCCCGCCGGGCGACCTTGTGCAGCGCGCTGAGCGAGATGTTGCGGCCCACGGTGTCGATGAGGTTCAGCCCGTAGTGCTTGCGGTCCTCGGTGACATACGCGATGCCGTGCGCGACCGCCTCCGGGACGGTCCTGGTGCGGATCTCCCTGCCGTCCTTCAGGACCGTGCCCGAGGCGTGCCGGCCGTAGGTGCGGCCGAAGACGCTCATCGCCAGCTCGGTGCGGCCCGCGCCCATCAGGCCGGCGATGCCGACGATCTCCCCGCGCCGCACGGTCAGGGACACGTCGTCGACGACCTTGCGCTGCTGGTCGATGGGGTGGTGCACGGTCCAGTTGCGGATCTCCAGCGCCGGGGCCGCGCCCTCCTCCGGCTGGTGCGGGGTCCGCTCCGGGAAGCGGTGCTCCAGATCGCGGCCCACCATGCCGCTGATGATCCGGTCCTCGGTGGTCTCCGGTGCCTTCACATCGAGCGTCTCGATGGTCCGCCCGTCCCGCAGGATCGTCACCGAGTCGGCGACCCTGCGGATCTCGTTCAGCTTGTGGGAGATGATGATCGAGGTGATGCCCTGGTCCTTCAACTGCAGGATCAGGTCCAGGAGTTTGCCGCTGTCCTCGTCGTTGAGCGCGGCGGTCGGCTCGTCGAGGATGAGCAGCTTCACCTTCTTGGACAGGGCCTTGGCGATCTCCACGAGCTGCTGCTTGCCGACCCCGATGTCGGCGACCCGGGTCTCCGGGTGCTCGTCGAGACCGACCCTGCGCAGCAGTTCGGTGGCGTGCCGCAGGGTCTCGTTCCAGTCGATGAACCCCCGGGTGGCGTGCTCGTTGCCGAGGAAGATGTTCTCCGCGATGGAGAGATAGGGCACCAGGGCCAGCTCCTGGTGGATGATCACGATGCCGTGCTGCTCGCTGGCCCGGATGTCCTTGAACCGGCAGACCTCCCCCTCGAAGAGGATCTCCCCCTCGTAGGTGCCGTAGGGGTGGACGCCGGAGAGGACCTTCATCAGGGTCGACTTGCCGGCGCCGTTCTCCCCGCAGATGGCGTGGACCTCGCCCTGCCGGACGGTCAGGCTGACGTCCGACAGCGCCTTGACGCCGGGAAAGGTCTTTACGATCGAGCGCATCTCCAGGACGGGTCCCGCCATGGTCGTGCCTTCCGGTCGGTGTGGATCCGTGAATCGTCGGGTGGCGGCGGTTACTTGAGGTCCGATTCCTTGATGTAGCCGGAGTCGACGACGACCTCCTGGTAGTTGCTCTTGTCGACGGCGACCGGCTCCAGCAGGTACGACGGCACGACCTTCACCCCGTTGTCGTAGGTCTTGGTGTCGTTGACCTCGGGCTTTTTGTCGTTGAGCAGCGCGTCGACCATGTTGGAGGCCACCTTGGCGAGCTCCCGGGTGTCCTTGTAGACGGTCATCGACTGCTCGTCGGCGATGATCGACTTCACCGAGGCGACCTCGGCGTCCTGGCCGGTGACGATCGGCAGCGGCTTGGCCTTGGAGCCGTAGTCGTCCGACTTCAGCGCCGACAGGATGCCGATGGAGATGCCGTCGTACGGCGAGAGCACCGCGTGCACCCGGTCGGTCTTGTAGGCGGAGGTGAGGATGTCGTCCATGCGCTTCTGCGCGGTGCCGCCGTCCCAGCGCAGGGTGGTGACCTGGTTCAGCTCGGTCTGGCCGGACTTGACGACGAGCTGCTTCTTGTCGATGTACGGCTTCAGGACGTTCATCGCGCCCTGGAAGAAGTAGCGGGTGTTGTTGTCGTCGTTGGAGCCGGCGAACAGCTCGATGTTGAAGGGGCCCTTCTTGCTGCCGTCCTTCAGGCCCAGCTTCTCGACGATGTAGCTGCCCTGGAGCTCGCCCACCTTCTCGTTGTCGAAGGAGGCGTAGTAGTCGACGTTCTCGGTGCCGAGGATCAGGCGGTCGTAGGAGATGACCGGGATGCCGGCGTCCTTGGCCTGCTGGAGGACGTTGTTCATCGACTTGTTGTCGATCGCGGCGATGATCAGCGCCTTCACGCCCTGCGTGATCAGATTCTCCACCTGGGAGACCTGCTGGTCCGGGTCGTCCTCGCCGTAGACCAGCTTGGTCTTGTAGCCCTTGGCCTCCAGGTTCTTCTTGACGTTGTTGCCGTCGGCGATCCAGCGCTCGGAGGACTTGGTCGGCATCGCGATGCCGATGGTCGCCCCCTTCGCGCCTCCCTTGTCCTCCTCGCTGCCGCCTTCGCTGTTCTGGCCGCAGGCCGAGAGGGTCAGGGCGAGACAGGCGGCGGTGGCTATGGCGGCGAGGGCGGCTCTGCGGTTACGCATGATCATCATCCTTGATGAGAGGCCGAGAAGAGATGTGTGGGATTGTGCGCGGCTGTGTGGGCTTCTGTGAAGTCGAGTTTCCGGAACGTTATGACGAGGTGCCGAAACGGACCAGATCGCCCGGCAGGCGCGAACCGAGCGGCGCCATCTCGCCGTCGGCGCCGTGCCGGGCCAGCAGATCCAGGGCCAGCCGCCCGCGCCGCACCCGCTCCTTGGCCGTCGCCAGGGCGAGTTCGCGCAGGTGGTGGCCGTACGGATAGATACCGGGGGCCTTGGACAGGCCGAATTTCAGATACAGCGGGGCCCCGCGCCGGATGAGCTCGGCGACCTCGTACATGCGCACATAGCCGCCGAGGTCGTCCGGAGCCTCGATGTACATGTCCATCGGGGTGGCCGAAACTCGTCGTATCTCGGTGACATGACCGAGCGTCAGATCGCTCGGCACATTGATCGAGTCGGCGCCGAGCCGCTCGTACACCGCGTACGCCGCCGGATTGACCGGGCCGACGAGCGCGGAGACCTTGAACGTGGTGTCGGCGGGCAGCAGCCCGGCCGTGCGCGCCCGGTGCAGCGTCCACAGCACGCCCTCGTCCGCCACCAGCAGGCACTTCACGCCCAGCTCGGTGGCGCGCACGGCGTCCTCGACGCATCCGGCCACCGCGTCGTGGCCCCGGGCCCGCAGCCCGGCGCCCCGTGAGTCCGTGCGGGTCGAGCCGCCGATGTCCCAGGTGCCGCGCGGGCCGGTGAACAGGCACAGCTCGATGCCCCGTTCGGCGGTCGCCTCCACCATCTCGGTGATCTCGGCGTCCGTCAGCATCCACACCCCGCTGCCCTGGCTGATCCGGTGGACGGGGACGTCGAGACGGGCCGCCTCCTTCAGGACGACGGCCAGCGCCTCGGGCCCCTCGCAGGAGGGGATCTCGGTGCGCCAGCGTCCGCCGCCGGGGAAGGAGTGCGGCGAGGCGTCGGCGGGGTCGGGGTCGGGGGCGCCCAGGCCGAGCGCGGAGAGCACCTGCTCACCGGGCCGGCGGGGTGCCGTGGTGGAAGGGTCGGTCACGGGGGGTCCTTCGTCGGGGTCGGTAGGTGTCGTTCGATATACCGGACGGTGTTCGGAAGCTGGTCTGTGGCTCGCTGAGCGGGCGACCGGGCCGGCCCGGGGGCACGGGACTAGGGGCGCAGCAGCACCTTCCCCACCTTCGGATCACCGGACCCCACCAGCTCGATGGCGCGGCCGAAGTCGTCGAGCGGCAGGTGGTGGGTGACGAGCGGCAGGGGATCGAGGAGCCCGGCCGCGAAGACCCGCACCGCGTGCGCCCAGGCGGCGGGCGGAGCACCGAACACGGTCCGCACCTCCAGCTGCCGTACGACGAGGTCGGTCGGGTCGAGCCCCTCGGCACCCGGGGCCGGGATGCCGGTCAGGACCAGACGGCCGCCCCGGCGGAGCAGACCGGCGGCGGTGCGGGCCGCGTCCGCGGACCCGGCGGCCTCGACGACGACATCGGCGTCACCGGGGAGTTCCTCGCCGGCGGTGCGGAAGCGGGTCGCGCCGAACCGGTGGGACAGCTTCTCGCGGTCGCGCCGGGTGCCCACCACCAGCAGGTCGGCGGGGGAGTACGCCCTCAGGAACTGCACCGCGAGCATGCCCAGGGTGCCGGTGCCGACGACGGCCACCCGCTCGCCGGGACGGACGTCCGCCTTCAGCACCGCCGCCGCGACGCAGGCGGCCGGCTCCAGCAGGGCGGCGGCAGTGAGGTCGGCGTCGTCGGGCAGGGGGTGCAGCAGCCGGGCCGGCACGGTGAGCGTGGGGGCCATGGCGCCGGGCTGGGTGAAGCCCGTCTCCTCGTAGCCCGCGTCGCACAGGGTGGTCTCGCCCGCATGGCAGCGGTCGCAGACCTGGCAGTTGCGGAAGCCCTCGCCGGTCACCTTGCGGTGCAGCAGGGAGGCGGGGACACCGGGGCCGGTCCGCTCCACGGTGCCGGACCACTCATGGCCGGGGGTGAGCGGGTAACGGACGTAGCCCTCCGGGCGGTTGCCCTGGTGGACCTCGCGGTCGCTGCCGCAGATGCCGGCGGCGTGCACCCGGACGAGCGCCTCGCCGGGGCCGGGCTCGCGCGGGGTGTGCGGGACGAGACGGTGGACGCCGGGCGCGTCGATCACCACTGCGGTGCCGGTCATGCGGTCCCCTTCGGCTTGCGCTGCTCCCAGCCCTCGGCCCACAGGTCGAACCGGGCCTGCTGCTGCGGGAACTCGGCGGCCGCCTCCACGTCCAGCTCCACGCCGAGCCCCGGCGCGTCGGAGAGGTGGAAGCAGCCGTCCTCCGGATCCACCTGCGGGGCGCCCTTCACCACCTTCTTGATCTCCGCGTCCGCGAAGTCGTTGAAGTGCTCCAGGACCTTGAAGTTCGGCGTGGTGAAGCCGACCTGGAGGGAGGCGGCGGTGAGCACGGAGCCTCCTACGTTGTGCGGCGCCACCAGCATGTAGTGGGTCTCGGCGGTGGCGGCGAGCTTGCGGGTCTCCCAGATGCCGCCGATATGTCCGACGTCCGGCTGGAGGATGTCGGCGGCCTGGTTCTCGAACAGCTCACGGAACTCGATGCGGTCGTGGATGCGCTCCCCGGTGGCGATCGGCATGTCCACCTTGGCGGCCACCTTCCGCAGCGCCTTGAGGTTCCCCGGCGGCACCGGCTCCTCCAGCCAGGCCGGCCGGAAGGGGGCCATTTCATGGGCGAGGCGCACGGCGGTGGCGGGGGAGAAGCGGCCGTGCATCTCCAGCATCAGCTCGGTCTCGGGGCCGACGGCGTCGCGGACCGCCTCGATGAGGGAGACGGCGTAGAGGGTCTGCTCGTGGTCCAGCTCGAAGTGACCGGTGCCGAAGGGATCGATCTTCAGGGCCCGGTAGCCGCGCTCCCGCACCTGCCGGGCGGCCTTGTGGTACGCCTCCGGGGTGCGCTCGGTGGTGTACCAGCCGTTGGCGTACGCCTTGACCCTGTCGGTCACCTTGCCGCCGAGCAGCTGCCACACCGGCACGCCGAGCGCCTTGCCCTTGATGTCCCAGCAGGCCATCTCGACCACCGCGATGCCGGACATCACGATCTCCCCGGCGCGTCCGAAGTCGCCGTACTTCATGCGCCGGACCAGCGCCTCGGTGTCGAAGGGGTCGGCGCCGCGGATGTGGTTGACCTCGGCCTCCTTCAGGTAGCCGAGCAGGGCGTCGGTGTGGCCGAGCATCCGGGTCTCACCGACGCCGGTCAGGCCCTCGTCCGTGTGCACCTGAACGTAGGTCAGATTCCGCCAGGGCGTTCCGACCACATGGGTGCTGATTCCGGTGATGCGCACGGTTGCTGCCCCTTTGAACGTTCGATATTTCGGCACACGTTCGAAATTCTGGCGAGACAGTAAGGACGGGCGGCGAGGGTGTCAATGGGGCGTGCATGAAACGGCCGTCTGTACGAAAGATTCACAGGAAGGTCTAGGAAGAGGACGTGACCGGAACCTAACCTTCCCGCGTCATGGACTACTGCCACCCCTGCCAACGGCACCTGAACGGCGCGCTCGCCTGTCCTGGCTGCGGCGCGCCCGCACAGGTCCCCGTTCCTCAGCCGGTGCCGGTCCCCGAGCCCGTGGTGCACCGGGAAGAAGCCCCGTACGGGCACGCGGAGCACGAGGAGACCGCGGAGCCGGAGCGGCCCGTGGCGGAGACGCGGCAGGGTGGCAGGCGCGACCGCAGGGCGGCGGCACAGGGAGCCGGCCGGCGGGACCGCAGGGCCGAGACGCAGGCCCCCGGCCGGCGGGACCGTGACGCGGAGGCGCACGGCGTCAGCCGCCGGGACCGCAAGGCGGCCGCCCACCGGCGCCGCCGCCGGCGGACGCTGCTGGTGGCCGCCGGATTCGTGCTGGCCGCGGGCGGACTGTCGCTGGCGGAGCTGGGCATCGCCGCGCCCGGGTCCACGCCGACCCCCGCCGCGGCGGGGGACACCTCCGCGGACGGCGGCGCCACCGAGGTGGAGCCGGACGAGTCGCCCAAGGCCTCGCGCCCGGCCGGGGGTGCGGCGACCGCCCCGTCGTCGAGCACCTCGGGGTCGCCCTCGGCGTCGAAGTCGCCGAAGGAGAAGGAGTCCGAGAATCCGGAGAAGGACAAGCAGTCCGAGGCGCCGGACCCCGACCCGGAACCCGCTCCCGCGACGACGCCCCCGGCCCAGCCGCAGCCGACCACGGAGGCCCCGAAGCCCCCGCAGCCGGACCCCACGACGAAGCAGCCGGACCCGGAGCCGACCCCCACCCGCAGCTGCGACCGCTTCCTGTGGTGGTGCGTGTAGGACCGCTGACCTGAGAGGGCCCCGCCTTTCCTGACCGTCCTGAGGGGACCCCCGCCTTTCCCGACTGCCCTGAGGGGACCCCCGCTTTTCCCGACTGTCCTGAGGGGACCCCCGCTTTCCTGCGGGGGGCACCCCGCTCAGGACTCCGCCAGCATCCTCCTGAGCGCGTCCCGCAGCGCGATCCGCTCCGGCTCGGACAGTCCCGCCAGCGGCTCACGGGCGAACCGCAGCGAGTCCTGGAGGCTGCGCGCCACCCGGCGCCCCTCCTCCGTGGCCACCGCCAGCTTCACCCGCCGGTCCGCGGGGTCGGGCCGGCGCTCCACCAGGCCCCGCGCCTCCAGGCGGTCCACGATCCCGGTGACGTTCGACGGCTCGCACTTCAGCCGTTGCGCCAGCCTGCGCATGGGCAGCGGCTCCAGCGACAGCAGACTGAGCAGCCTCGCCTGCGCCCCGGTCAGCGCGTGTCCGGCCGCCGCCGACTCGTACTCCTCGTGATAGCGGGCCACGACCGAGCCGATGAGGTCGACGACCTCCAGGGTCAGCGGATCGGGGGTGCGAGGTGTGGGCATGGTCTCCAGGGTACCCGTTTGCTTGACAGCATGAAATATTCAGACGCATGGTTGTTTCAGGTAGTGAAGTATTTTTGGGTTTTCCCGAGGAAGGCACTCCATGACCGACACCCCCGCACTCCCCGCCGCCGGCCGTGAATGGCATCTGCTGAGCCGGCCCGTCGGCTGGCCGAAGCCCGAGAACTTCGCCCTGGTCGAGGCCGAGGTCCCCGCCCCCGGCGAGGGCCAGGTGCTGGTGCGGAACGAGTACCTCTCGGTCGATCCCTATATGCGCGGCCGTATGAGCGACGCGAAGTCCTATGTGGCCCCCTTCGAGCTGGGCAAGGTCATGCAGGGCGGCGCCGTAGGTGAGGTCATCGCCTCCAACGCGGAGGGGATAGCGGTCGGCGATCATGTGCTGCACTTCTTCGGCTGGCGCGAGTACGCCGTCGTGGCCGCGAAGAACGCCGTCAAGGTGGACCCGGACGCCGCGCCCCTGTCCGCGTACCTGGGCGTGCTCGGCATGACCGGGCTCACCGCCTACGCGGGCCTGCTGCGCACCGCCGCCTTCAAGGAGGGCGACTCGGTCTTCGTCTCCGGTGCCGCGGGCGCCGTCGGCAGCCAGGTGGGCCAGATCGCGAAGCTGAAGGGCGCCTCCCGGGTGATCGGGTCGGCCGGGTCCGACGAGAAGGTCAAGCTTCTGACCGAGGAGTACGGCTTCGACGCGGCCTTCAACTACAAGAACGGCCCGGTGTCCGAGCAGCTGCGCGCCGCCGCCCCGGACGGCATCGACGTGTACTTCGACAACGTGGGCGGCGAGCACCTGGAGGCCGCCATCGGCGCGCTCAACGAGGGCGGCCGTATCGCGGTGTGCGGAATGATCTCCGTCTACAACGACACCGAGCCCGCGCCCGGCCCGCGCAACCTCGCCCGGCTCATCCAGACCCGCGGCCGCATCGAGGGCTTCCTCGTCGGCGACCACTACGACCTGCAGCCGCAGTTCGTGGCGGAGGTCGGCGCCTGGGTGCGCAGCGGCGAGCTGAAGTACCGGGAGACCGTGGTCGAGGGCATCGAGAACAACCTGGAGGCGTTCCTCGGCGTCCTGCGCGGGGACAACACCGGGAAGATGATCGTCAAGCTCTGAGCGTTCCCGGGGTTTTCGTCATGCGGTAAATTCTTTCCGAAACCGTCGTGATCGTGGGCGCGAGTCACGCCGGACCCAGGAGGAACGCACCGTATGCCCATTCAGCAGTCCGACGTTCTCTACACGGCCGTCGCCACCGCGCAGGGCGGCCGGGACGGGCGGGTCGCCACCGACGACGGCAGGCTCGACGTGATCGTCAACCCGCCGAAGGAGATGGGCGGCAGCGGCACCGGCACCAACCCGGAGCAGCTGTTCGCCGCCGGGTACAGCGCCTGTTTCCAAGGCGCCCTCGGCGTGGTCGCCCGTCAGGAGGGCGCCGACGTCTCCGGCTCGACCGTCACCGCCCGGGTCGGCATCGGCAAGAACGACGACGGCTTCGGGATCATCGTCGAGATCGAGGCGGACATCCCGAACATGGACGCCGCCCGCGCCCGCGCGCTGATCGAGAAGGCGCACCAGGTGTGCCTGTACTCCAAGGCCACGCGCGGCAACATCAGCGTGACGCTGCGCTGAACGCACGTCCCGTCCGGTCGTGAGGGCCGCTCCCGGTGTCCCCGGGGGCGGCCCTCACGCATGAGCCGGGGTTTGTCTTCCCGTGCGTGCCGCGGGGCCTACGCGTGGGCCGGAGACGCCTCCGCCGTCGCCAGGGCGGCCTGGTGGACCGCGCGCACCAGGCGCTCGTTCTCCGGGGCCGGGCCGGACGGGTAGGCGCAGCGGCGCCTGGTGTAGCCGTAGGCCAGACCGGTGCGCGGGTCCGCGAACGCCTGGGAGCCCGCCGTCCCGCTGTGCCCGAACGACCCGGCGCCCAGGCACGGGCACCAGGTCTCGGCGGTCGCCTCGAAGCCGAGCGCGTAGGCGCGGTGCGTGTCGGTCACCAGGTCGTGGCCGGCCGCGTGCAGCCGGCCCAGCCCGGCGATGGTGTCCGGCTTCAGCAGCGCCTCGCGCTCACCGGTCTGGCCGAGCGCCGCCGCGTACAGCTGGGCCAGCCCGCGCGCCGAGGCGACCCCGCCCACCGACGCCGGGCCGCGGGAGCGGATCAGCGGGTCGTTCGGCAGGCTCGCCACGTCGGTGGGGTCGGGCGCGTTGCGGTTGTGGGCGATCGCCTTGAGGCTGCCGGGGCCGTCCAAGGCCGCCTCGAGTTCGATCCGCTGGGTCGGGGTGGGCTCCAGGGGACGGGTCGGGCGGAAGCGGGGCTCGTGCGCGGCGGGCAGGCCCAGGAACATGTCCAGGGCGTAAGGGGATCGGACGCGGTCCTCGTAGACCCGCTGCAGCGAGTGGCCCGTGGCGCGGCGCACCACCTCGGCGGCGAGGGCGCCGATGACCAGCTCGTGATGGCCGAAGGCGGTGCCGGGGCGCCAGAACGGACGCTGGTCGGCCAGGCGCTCGGCCAGGGCGCGGTCGTCGGCCAGCTCGTCCCGGGTGAAGCCGCCGTCGGTGCCGACCACGCCCGCGCGGTGGGTGAGCAGATCCCGCAGGGTCAGCCCGCCCTTGCCCTCCGCGGCGAACTCCGGCCAGTAGTAGGTCACTTTGCGGTCCAGCTCCAGAGTGCCGTCCTGCACCAGCACCGCCACCGTGAGGAAGGCGGCACCCTTGGTCGAACCGTGCACGGCGTAGAGGGTGTCGGGGCCGCTGCCGGCCGACCACAGGTCGACCACCCTCCGGCCGCCCACCCAGACGCACAACTGACCCTCGTAGTCGGGGCGTTCCGCCGCCACGAGCGCCGCGAACTCCTCCCGCACCGCCTCGAAGCCGTCGGCCACGGTGCCATGGATCTCCTGCGTCATCCGCCACCTCCTGGGCTCTGTACACAGCGGTACGCAGGCGACAGAGCGTTCGACTCACATATGGTTTCCCCATGCGCGATCTTGGGGTGGGTCTCCGGTTCCTGCTGAGGGGCCAGCGGTGGGTGGTCCGGCACGGCAAGCAGTTCGGATTCGGGCTGCTGCCCGGGCTCATCACCCTCGTCCTGTACGCGGCGGCGCTGGTCGCGCTCGCCCTGTGGGGCGAGGACCTCGTCGCCTGGGCGACGCCGTTCGCCGACGACTGGCCGAGCCCGTGGGCGGGTCTTTTCCGCGGCTTCCTCACCGTGGTGCTGTTCGCCCTGGGCCTGCTGCTGTCGGTGCTCACCTTCACCGCGGTGACGCTGCTCATCGGGCAGCCCTTCTACGAGAGCCTGTCGGAGAAGGTCGACGAGGACGTCTCGCCCGACGGCCACGCGCCCGAGTCGGGCCTGCCGCTGTGGCGGGAGCTGTGGATCTCCGCCCGGGACAGCCTGCGGATCGTGCTGCGGGCGCTGGTGTGGGCCGTGCTGCTCTTCGCGCTCGGCTTCATCCCCGTCGCGGGCCAGACCGTCGTCCCGGTGATCGGCTTCTTCGTCACCGGCTTCTTCCTCACCGAGGAACTCACCGCCATCGCCCTGCAGCGCCGCCGCGTCGAACTGCGCGACCGGCTGGCCCTGCTGCGGTCCCGCAAGACGCTGGTGTGGGGCTTCGGCACTCCGCTGGGACTGGCGTTCCTCGTCCCGTTCGTGGCCGTCTTCCTGATGCCGGGCGCGGTCGCCGGGGCCACCCTGATGGCGCGCGAGCTGCTCGGCGAGCCGATCGCCGAAGAGGACGACGAGGAGCAGGCGGCGGAGGAGGAAGGGGTCTCCCGGTGACCGAGGTGCTCGCCGTCGCCGTCATCACCGTCCTCGCCGTGGTCGCGCCCGGCGCCGACTTCGCCATGATCGTGCGCAACAGCTACCTCTACGGCCGCCGGACCGGGCTGCTCGGCGCGGCCGGGGTCGCCGCCGGAGTGCTGGTGCACGTCACCTACACGATGCTCGGCGTCGGCCTGCTGATCGCCTCCTCCGCCTTCCTGTTCACCGTCATCAAGCTCACCGGCGCCGCCTACCTCGTCTACATCGGCGTGCGCACCTTCCGCACCCGCGCCGAGGTCACCGTCGACCTGGAGCGGCGGGGCGGACTCACCCCGTTCGCCGCGCTGCGCACCGGCTTCCTGACCAATGTGCTCAACCCCAAGACGACCCTCTTCGTCGTCTCCACATTCGCCCAGGTCGTCGGCCCGGACACACCGGTCGTGCAGCAGGTGGGCTACGGGCTGTTCATGTCGCTGGCCCACCTGCTGTGGTTCGGCGCCGTCGCGGTGTTCTTCTCCCACGACCGGATGCGCACCCTGATGCTGCGCGGCCAGAAGCTCCTCAACAAGCTCATCGGATCCGCCCTGGCCGGCCTGGGCGTCAGCCTCGCGTTCGCGCCTTCTCACTAGCCGACGCGGCCACGCCCACGATCGCGCGCACCTGGGTGATGATGTCCAGCCGGTTGCGCACGAACTGCGGGTCGGTCACCTCGGTGGTGTTGCCGGCGCCGAACTGCAGCACGGGCGTGTGCACATGGCCGCCGGGCAGCTTCTCGTGCAGGCCGAGACGGTCGCGCAGCAGGGTGGCCCGGTAGGCGATCTCGTTGGACAGGTAGTTCCCGCCCCCGCCCGCGCGGGCCGTGGAGCCGGGCGTGGGCCCGTCGGGGCGGACCACCGGCTCGGTGCCGCCGGCCGGGATCTCCGTCACGCTGGTGTTGTCGTACACCGGGAAACGCCCCGTGTCAGCGGCGACGATGTCCGCGTACGGCAGCGTGGTCGACGTCCACTGGGGCTGTGTGGCCGGATCGGCGACCGGGACGGTCTCGGTGCGGGAGACGTTCTCGTTGTCCGGGAAGCCGCCCCGCCAGGCCCCGTTGGTGCGCTCCACGTCGAAGCGGCCCGGCCGGCCCTGGCTGACCGTGGTGAACAGGTCGATCCGCGGCAGATGCGGCTTCAGGGCCCGCTCCACCGTCTGCTCGGTGAAGTCCCGCCAGCGCACCGGGAACACGGCCGTCTCGATGCGCGCCGGACCGTCGGCGGTCTCGATCACGGTGCCGTCCAGGGCGAGCGCGGTGGCCCCCGACGGGTTGGAGATCCGGATGTCGCGGTCCAGGGTGAACGGGTCGAACCCGGTGACCAGAATCCGCCGCAGCTTGCCGCCGTGCGGGTAGCGGATCGTGGTCTGACCGCGCGAGGTGCGCTCCAGCTCCTCGAGAAGCCGCGCACGCTCGGCGTCGGTGAGCTGGAAGGACGGCTCCCAGGTCCGCAGCTCGCGCGTCATGCTCAGCCGCGCCCAGTACAGCGGCCGGTCGTCGTCCCGGCTGAGGTCGCCGCCCGCCGGGCCCCGCTCCTGCGCCCGCGCCACCGCCCGCCGCCACAGAGCCGTGCCCTGGTGCTCGACGATCCGCCGGGCCTGCTCGTAGGACGTCGCCCGGTGCAGCCGCCGGGTGAAGTCCGCAGCCACCGCGTCGAATCCGGAGCGGCGCAGAATCTCCTGCGGGGCGGCCCGGTCGAGGCGCTGCTCCTCCACGGTGGGGGAGGGGGCGGCGTCTCCGGCGGCGCTCGCGGTCACCGGCGCGGTGAGCGAGGTGAGCAGCGCCAGACCGAGAGCGCCGACACCAACGCGTCCAGATATCAAGGCGGTTGGACCTTCCGTCGTCGTGGGGTACGTACCGGAGGCCGCAGTATGTCAGCCGCCCGCCCGGCCCGGCAGAGGTCCGCAGGACGACCTCAAGAGGACCTCAGGCGACCTCCGGACGCCCGGGCGACGACAAGGGTGCGCTTCTTCGGTCATGTGTGTGAAAACTTCGTACGAATTCCGGCCCGGGACCCGATCGCGGGGCACGGGCCCGGCGGGACGGTTAACGTCGGTGGCCGGGGGCACCCAGGAGCAGCCCCGGTCCGGGACCCTGACCTCGGGCCGGGGCTCAGGGCTTTTCCGCTCAGGGCTTCTTCGCCGTGACCGTCCGGTAGGCGATCTCCGCGAGCCTCGCCTGCCCGTCGATGCTCGGATGGAACCAGTCCCAGCGGCTCAGCTGCGCGGTCCCGAAGCGGTACGCGTGCACCGCGCCGCCGTCGAACCGGCACCGCCGGTCCTCGGCGCACACCTCGGCCAGCGCCTCGTTGTAGTCCGCCACCCGCCGGCTCACCGTCTCCCGGCGCTCGACGGCCGCCGCGTCCAGCGCGTCCGGGTCGCCCAGCATCGACGGGCAGATGCCGAGCTTCCACACCTGCTTGCCCAGCGCGCTGGTCCGCCCCGTCGACCACAGCCGCTTCAGATCCGGCACGCTCGCCACATACACCTGCGCCTTCGGCAGCGCCGCGCGCAGGGTGCGCATCGCCTCCTCGAAGCCGGCGCGGAACTCCTCCACCGGGGTCATCTTCGAGGTGCTGGACCGGCAGGCGTCATTGGCCCCGGCCATCACCGCCACCAGCTGGGGCTTGCGCCGCACCGCACGGGCCATCTGACCGGGCAGATCCGCCATCCGCGCCCCGGTCACCGCGTAGTTCCAGCTGCGCTCGGCCGCGCCCGCCTTCCCCAGCAGCCGCACGGCCAGACTGTTCACCCTCTCGCTGCTGCCCGTCGCCCAGGACACCTCGGGACAGTCCGTGAGCACCGCGCAGGCGTCGAAACCCGTGGTGATGGAGTCCCCCACCGCCGCGATCGAGGACGGGCTGGTGTCCCACACCGGAGGCTTCGGCTTCGGCGACGGCCTGCCCAGCTTCGCCTCCGTGCCCGAGGGGGCCGGCTCGTCGCCGCCGGTCGCGTCGCACCCCGCCACGCCGAGCAGACCGGCCGTCAGCACGGCTGCGACAGTACGTGCGCCGCGCCTGCGCCTGCCCTGGTGCACTTCTCTCGCCTCCCCGCGCGTCGTGACAACACCGTCCCCCACCCATTAACAACGCACGCGGGTTCCCGCTCGACCGGAGGGAACGTCCGGCACCCGTACTAGCGTCCTGCCGGGTGAATGGTGAAAGTTTCCCGGCACTGGGACCGACGGTACGTCACACTCCTTGCGCCGTCGCAGGGTAGCCTCGCCATCAACGTGGCCCGCCCGGCCACCGCCGCCAGCCCGTTGTCAAGATGTCCCGCTCAGCCCGGAGGTTCCGGTGACGACACGTGGAGTTCTGTACGTGCACTCCGCTCCGCGCGCGCTGTGCCCGCACGTCGAGTGGGCCGTCGCCGGTGTGCTCGGCACGCGCGTCAGCCTGGACTGGATCCGCCAGCCGGCCGCCCCCGGCACCTGGCGCTCGGAGTTCTCCTGGCAGGGCCGGCCCGGCACCGCCTCCAAGCTCGCCTCCGCCCTGCGCGGCTGGCAGCTGCTGCGCTTCGAGGTCACCGCGGAGCCGTCGCCCAGCGCCGAGGGCGAGCGCTACAGCTGCACCCCGGACCTGGGCATCTTCCACGCCGTCACCGGCATCCACGGCGACATCCTCATCCCCGAGGACCGGCTGCGCGCCGCCCTGCAGCGGGCCAAGGCCGAGGAGGCCGACCTGGAGGCGGAGATCGCCAAGCTCCTCGGCAAGCCCTGGGACGACGAGCTGGAGCCGTTCCGCTACGCCGGCGAGGGCGCCCCGGTCCGCTGGCTGCACCAGGTGGTCTGACGGCCCCTGCGGCGCAGCCGGGGGCAACCTGTCACCGGCCCCGTGCACGGCACATGGCCCGGCCTCCTCACGGAGACCGGGCCATGATCAGTCGGGTCGGCCGTCACACGGCCGTTCTCACACGGTACGGAACGCCAGCACCACGTTGTGGCCGCCGAAGCCGAACGAGTCGTTGAGCGCGGCGATCCGCCCGTCCACCGGGAGCTTGCGCGCCTCGCCCCGCACGACGTCCGCGTTCGCCTCGGCCTCGGGGTCGATGTTCTCCACGTTGATGGTCGGCGGGGCCACCCGGTGGTACAGCGCCAGCACGGTGGCGACCGTCTCGACACCGCCCGCGCCACCGAGCAGGTGACCGGTCATCGACTTGGTCGCGGAGACCGCGATGTGGTCGGTGTCGTCGCCGAACACCTTCCGCAGCGCCTTCAGCTCGGCGATGTCACCGGCCGGCGTGGAGGTGGCGTGCGCGTTGACGTGCACGATCTCCGCCGGGTCCAGGTCCGTGCGCTCCAGCAGGTTCTGCAGCGCGTGCGAGATGCCCCGGCCCTCGGGCTCGGGCTGCACGATGTCGTGGCTGTCGGCGGAGATGCCCTGCCCGACCGCCTCCGCGTACACCCGGGCGCCGCGCCGGGCGGCGTGCTCGGCGGACTCCAGGACGATCACACCGGCGCCCTCGCCGAGGACGAAGCCGTCACGGGCCACGTCGTAGGGGCGGGAGGCGCCCTGCGGGTCGTCGTTGTTCTTGGACATCGCCATCATGTTGCCGAACGCGGCGATGGGCAGCGGGTGGATCGCCGCCTCCGTGCCGCCCGCGACGACGACGTCGGCGCGGCCGGTGCGGATCATCTCGATGGCGTAGCCGATGGCCTCCGCGCCCGACGCGCACGCCGAGACCGGCGTGTGCACGCCCGCGCGGGCACCCACGAACAGGCCCACGTTGGCGGAGGGGCTGTTCGGCATCAGCATGGGCACGGTGTGCGGGGAGACACGGCGGACGCCCTTCTCCTTCAGCACGTCGTACTGGTCCAGCAGGGTCGTCACGCCGCCGATGCCGGAGGCGATGACCGCACCCAGCCGGTCGGGGTCGACGTCGGCGCCCTCGCCGGCCTTCGTCTCGAAACCGGCGTCGGCCCACGCCTCCTTCGCCGCGACCAGCGCGAACTGCGCCGAGCGGTCCAGGCGGCGGGCCTGCGGCCGGGGGATGACCTCGGTGGGCTCCACGGCCACGGGGGCCGCGATACGGACCGCCTGCTCGGCGGCCCACTCCTGCGTCAGGGGCTTGACACCGGAACGTCCGGCGACCAGGCCCTCCCAGGTAGAGGCTGCGTCGCCACCCAGCGGTGTGGTTGCGCCGATACCGGTGACGACCACGGTGCGATTGGTCGAGCTCACGGGAATTCTTTCTCCAACGGATACGAGGATTCGTACGGCGCCACCGCCGGGTGGCGGGGCCGGGGCTCCCGGCCGCCTCGGGCCTTGCCGCGCGGATCCGCGCGGACCCGGGCGGACGGAAGGCCCGGCAGGGCTCAGGCCTGGTGCTTGAGGATGTATTCGGTCGCGTCGCCGACGGTCTTGAGGTTCTTGACGTCGTCGTCCGGGATCTTGACGTCGAAGCGCTCTTCGGCAGCGACGACGACCTCGACCATGGACAGCGAGTCGACGTCCAGGTCGTCGGTGAAGGACTTGTCCAGCTGGACGTCCTCAACCGGGATGCCGGCGATCTCGTTCACGATCTCCGCGAGACCGGCGACGATCTCTTCCTGAGTGGCGGCCATGGTGGCGCTCCTTCGCTGTGATTCCAGAGGGTGTGGCGTTGATGTCCGTCCCGGACCGGATGATCCGGCACGGAGTGCCTAGGGGAGGGTAACGACAGTCGCGGCGTAGACGAGACCCGCCCCGAAGCCGATGACGAGCGCGGTGTCGCCGCTCTTCGCCTCGCCGGTCGCCAGGAGCCGCTCCATCGCGAGCGGGATCGAGGCGGCCGAGGTGTTGCCGGTGGTGCGGATGTCACGGGCGACCGTGACGTGCTCCGGCAGCTTGAGGGTCTTCACCATCGAGTCGATGATCCGCACATTCGCCTGGTGCGGGATGAAGACGTCCAGGTCGTCCGGGGCGATACCGGCCGCGTCCAGCGCCTGCTGAGCGACCTTCGCCATCTCGAACACGGCCCAGCGGAACACCGCCTGGCCCTCCTGCGTGATCGCAGGGAACTTGTCCACCGTGCCGTCGCGGTAGTCCGTCCACGGCACGGTCTGCTTGATGGTGTCGGACTTGTCGCCCTCGGAGCCCCACACGGTCGGGCCGATCGCCGGCTCCTCGGAGGGGCCGACCACGACCGCCCCCGCGCCGTCGCCGAACAGGAAGGCCGTGGCCCGGTCCTCCAGGTCCGTCAGGTCGCTGAGCCGCTCCACGCCGATGACGAGGACGTACTCCGCGGAACCCTCGGCGATCATGCCCTTGGCGAGGGTGAGGCCGTAGCCGAAGCCGGCGCAGCCGGCGGAGATGTCGAAGGCGGCGGCCTTGTCGGTGCCCAGCTTGTCGGCGATCTCGGTGGCGACCGCGGGGGTCTGCTTGAAGTGCGAGACCGTGGAGACGATCACGCCGCCGATCTGCTCTGCGGAGATGCCCGCGTCGGCGAGTGCCTTGCCGGACGCCTCCAGCGACATCGCGGTGACGGTCTCCTCGGGACCGGCCCAGTGCCGGGTCTCGATGCCGGAGCGGGAGCGGATCCACTCGTCGGAGGAGTCGATCCTCTCCAGGATCACCTCGTTCGGCACGACCCGGGTGGGCCGGTAGCCGCCCACGCCGAGGATGCGCGCGTACGGGGCGCCCTTGCTGGGCTTGATCTTCGCCATGCGGGGGCTCCTTAAGGGCGATCAGGCGGTGTGCTCGGCGATGAGCTCGCGGGCCGCGTCGAGGTCGGCTGGGGTCTTCAGGGCCAGCGTCTTGACGCCGGGCAGCGCACGCTTGGCGAGACCGGTCAGGGTGCCGCCGGGGCAGACCTCGAGGAGCGCGGTGACGCCCAGCTCCTTGAAGGTCTCCATGCACAGGTCCCAGCGCACCGGGTTCGCCACCTGGCCGACCAGGCGCTCGAGCACCTCCGTGCCGGACGCGACGGCCTTGCCGTCCTTGTTCGACACGTAGGTGACCCTCGGGTCGGCCGGGGTGAGGTCCGCGGCGGCCTTGGCCAGGGTGTCGACGGCGGGGGCCATGTGGTGCGTGTGGAAGGCGCCGGCCACCTTCAGGGCGACGACCTTGCGCACGCCCTCGGGCTTGTCCGCCTCCAGGGCGGCCAGCTGCTCCTTGGTGCCGGCGGCCACGATCTGGCCCGCGCCGTTGATGTTCGCCGGGGTCAGGCCCAGCTTCTCCAGGTGCGGCACGGTCACCTCGGGGTCGCCGCCGAGCAGCGCCGCCATGCCGGTCTCGGTGATCGCGGCGGCGTCGGCCATCGCCAGACCCCGCTTGCGGACCAGGCCGAGCGCGGCCTTGTCGTCGAGGACACCGGCGAACGCGGCGGCCGTGATCTCACCGACGCTGTGACCGGCGACCGCGCCCGGGGTGATGTCACCGAGTGCCGCGGCGGACAGCAGTCCGGCGGCGACCAGCAGCGGCTGGGCGACGGCCGTGTCGCGGATCGCGTCCGCGTCGGCCTTCGTGCCGTAGTGGGCGAGGTCGAGGCCGATGGCGTCGGACCAGGCGGCCACACGGTCGGCGGCACCGGGAAGGTCGAGCCATTCAGTCAGGAAGCCGGGCGTCTGGGCGCCCTGGCCGGGAGCGACGAGTACGAGCACTCTCACACTCTCTCTTGGGGACGGCAGAAGCCGCCCGTGAGGACAGGGACGAAGAACACGAAGGGGTTTTGTGGAGCCCCGACAAAAGACTAGAGCTGGAGATCACTATCGGCCAGACGCCCCAGGATCAGGGCGATTCGCAGCGTGAACGCGGAACGCACGTCGGAGGGCGACCAGCCGGTGACGTCAGTCACACGTCGGAGCCGGTAGCGCACGGTGTTGGGGTGCACGAACAGCATCCGCGCGGCGCCCTCGAGACTGCTCGCCTGCTCCAGGAAGACGCTCAGCGTCTCCAGCAGGGCGGCCCCGGCCTCCTCCAGCGGTCTGTAGATCTCCTCCACCAGCTGCTCGCGGGCGCTCGGGTCTCCGGCGATCGCGCGCTCCGGCAGCAGGTCGTCCGCCAGCACCGGACGCGGGGCGTCCTGCCAGGCGGAACACGCCTTCAGACCGGCCGCGGCGGCCTGCGCCGACCTGGTCGCGGCCTGCAGATCCGGCACCACCGGACCCGCCACCACCGGCCCCGGCGCGAACGGGCCGATCAGCGACTTGGCGACGGCCAGCGGGTTGTCGCTGCCGCCCGCGATCACCACCAGACGGTCGCCGAGCACCCCGGTGAGCACCTGGAGCTTGGCGTGCCGGGCAGCCCGCCGGATCGCCTCCACGGTCAGCTCGGAGTCGCCGTCGGGCGCGGTGCCCAGCACCACGCAGACGTGCTCGGGCGAGTTCCAGCCGAGCGCGGCGGCCCGTGAGACGGCACCCTCGTCGGCCTCGCCGCTGAGCACGGCGTTGACGACCAGCGACTCCAGGCGCGCGTCCCAGGCACCCCGTGCCTCGGCGGCCTGCGCGTACACCTGCGCGGTGGCGAAGGCGATCTCCCGCGCGTACACCAGCAGCGCCTCGCGCAGCACGCTCTCGTCGCCCGGCGCCGCCACCTCGTCGATGGCGGACTCCATCACCTCGATGGTGGTCCGCACCATCTCCACGGTCTGCCGCAGCGTGATCGCCCGGGTCAGCTCGCGCGGCGCGGTGCCGAAGACGTCGGTGGAGATCGCCTGCGGTGCGTCCGGGCGCCGGAACCACTCGGTGAACGCGGCGATACCGGCCTGCGCGACCAGTCCGATCCAGGAACGGTTCTCCGGTGGCATCGCCCGGTACCAGGGCAGCGTCTCGTCCATCCGCGCGATCGCCTGCGCGGCGAGAGAGCCGGACGACTTCTCCAGCCGCTTCAGCGTCGCGGCGTGCGGATGAGCGGACCGTGCGGCGGAATGGGGCTTGCTGGTCTCTGGTTCGGGCACGGGACAAGACTGCCTTATCAGGACGGGTGCGTGCTGTGCCGGGGTTGGAGAAGGGCCGGAGAAGACGGTGCCGCAGGCGGCCCGCCCGCTCCGGCGGTGGCGGGCCCTTGCCGAGGGCCGGTCCGGGCCGGGCGCCGGCGGCGGCTACCGTGGGGCGTGTGATGGACGTACGGCGGGCCGGTGAGCGCTACCGGGGCGGGGACCCCGGGGCCGGGATGGAGAGCCTGCACGCCTTCTCCTTCGGCCCCCACTACGACCCGGACAACCTGCGCTTCGGGGCCGTGATCGCCTGCAACGAGGAGCGGCTCGCCCCCGGGGCCGGGTTCGACGAGCACCCGCACAGCCACACCGAGATCGTGACCTGGGTGGTGGAGGGCGAGCTGACCCACCGGGACTCCGCGGGCAACGAGAGCGTGGTGCGCCCCGGGGACGTGCAGCGGCTGAGCGCCGCCTCCGGGGTGCGGCACGTGGAGCGCAACGACGGGACCGGGCCGCTGACCTTCCTGCAGATGTGGCTGGCGCCGCTGGAGCCCGGCGGGGAGCCGTTCTACGAGGTCGTCCGCGGCATCGCCGACGCCACCCCCTACGCCGTTCCGGAGGCGGGCGCCATGCTGCATGTGCGGCGCCTCGCGGCCGGCGAGCGCACCGCCGTCCCGGACGCCGCCCACGTGTACGCCCACGTGGTGCGCGGCGAGGTGACCCTCGGCGGCGAGAGGCTCGGCGCCGGCGACTCCGCGCGCATCACGGACGCGGACGGCATCGAGGCGGTCGCGGCGGGCGCCCCCGCCGAACTGCTGCTCTGGGAGATGCAGCCCGCCCCCCGGGACAGCACACCTAGGCCCCTCGCAGCTCCGCCAGCACCGCGTCGGTGAAGGGCGGCCAGGCCTCGATCGCCCAGGGCCCGAAGGCCCGGTCGGTCAGCGCCACACAGGCCGCGCCCGCGTCCGGGTCGATCCACAGGAACGTGCCCGACTGCCCGAAGTGACCGAAGGTGCGGGCGGAGGACGTAGCGCCCGTCCAGTGCGGGGACTTGCCGTCGCGGATCTCGAAGCCCAGACCCCAGTCGTTGGGGTTCTGGTGGCCGTAGCCCGGGAGCACGCCCTTGGTGCCCGGGTACTGCACCGTCATCGCCTCGGCGACCGTGCGCGGGTCGAGCAGCCTCGGCGCCTGCACCTCCGCCGCGAACCGCAGCAGATCCCCGACCGTCGACACGCCGTCCTTGGCGGGCGAGCCCTCCAGCGACGTCGAGGTCATCCCCAGGGGCTCCAGCACCGCCTGCCGCAGATACTCGGCGAACGGGATCTCCGTCGCCTTCGCCACATGGTCGCCCAGCTGCTCGAACCCGGCGTTGGAGTACAGCCGCCGCTCCCCGGGCGCGGAGGTGACCCGGTGCTCGTCGAAGGCCAGACCCGAGGTGTGCGCCAGCAGATGCCGCACCGTCGAGCCCTGCGGACCGGCCGGCTCGTCCAGCTCGATCGCGCCCTCCTCGTACGCCACCAGCACCGCGTACGCCGCGAGCGGCTTGGTGACCGAGGCCAGCGGGAAGGGCCGGTCGGCCGGGCCGTGGGTGCCCAGCACGGTACCGTCCGCCCGTACGACACCCGCCGCAGCGGTGGGAACCGGCCAGTTCTCGATCGACGCGAGGCTCTTCAACGACATGGCGTCGAGCCTAAGCGCTTCCCGCGGGGACCCCGGCAAGGGGGCTGCCGGGCTCCCGCGCGCCACGGGCCGAATTCTCACCGATCTCGCTTGCTTGGAGTGCACTCCAGGGTTCTAGCGTTGAGCCCATGACGGTGACGGAGACCACGGGCGCCACGACCGACATCTGCGCCGGACCACCGGAACACGGTGACCGGCGGCCGGACGGCGCGGACAGGTACACCATCAGTGAGGTCGCCGCCCTCACCGGGCTCTCGGCCCACACCCTGCGCTGGTACGAGCGCATCGGACTGATGCCGCACGTCGACCGCTCCCACACCGGCCAGCGCCGCTACACCAACCGCGACCTGGACTGGCTCGCCCTCGTCGGCAAGCTCCGGCTGACCGGGATGCCGGTCGCCGACATGGTGCGCTACGCCGAGCTGGTGCGCGCCGGCGACCACACCTACCGGGAGCGCTTCGAACTGCTCGAGGCGACCCGCGAGGACGTCCTCGCCCGGATCGCCGAACTCCAGGGCACGCTCGCCGTGCTCGACCGGAAGATCAGCTTCTACGCGGACGCCGGACAGTCACCGGCGCCGGAGAGGACCCGATGACCCCCGCACGGATCGGCACGGCACCCCTCGGCACGAACGGCCCGCAGGCGGGCGTCCAGGGCCTCGGCTGCATGGGCATGAGCTTCGCCTACGGCCCCGCCGACGCGGACGCCTCCCGCGCCACCCTGGAACGCGCCCTCGAACTCGGCGTCACCCTCTACGACACCGCCGACATGTACGGCTCGGGGGAGAACGAGCGCTTCCTGGCGCCGTTCTTCAGGGCCCACCGCGACGAACTGCTCGTCGCCACCAAGTTCGCCCTGGCCCTCGACCCCGAGGACCCCACCCGCCGGATCATCCGCAACGACGGGCCCTACATCCGCCAGGCCGTCGAGGCGAGCCTGAAGCGCCTCGGCGTCGATGTCATCGACCTCTACTACATGCACCGGCGCGATGTGAACGTGCCGATCGAGGAGACCGTCGGCGTGATGGCCGAGCTGGTGCAGGAGGGCAAGGTCAAGCAGCTGGGCCTCAGCGAGGTCACCGCCGGTGAGCTGCGCGCCGCCCACGCCGTGCACCCCATCGCGGCGGTGCAGTCGGAGTGGTCGCTGTTCAGCCGCGACATCGAGGCCAGGGTCGTCCCCGCGGCCCGCGAACTGGGCGTCACCCTCGTCCCGTACTCGCCCCTCGGCCGCGGCTTCCTCACCGGCTCCTTCGCCGACGCCGACAAGGACCTGACCCCGGACGACTTCCGCCGCCGACTGCCCCGCTACACCGGCGAGAACGCCGCCGCCAACCGGGCGCTCCTCGCCCCCCTGCGCACCGTCGCCGAGGCCCACGGCGCCACCCCCGCCCAGATCGCCCTCGCCTGGGTCCACCAGCAGTCCCAGGTCCACGACGTACCCGTCATCCCGATCCCCGGCACCCGCAAACCGGAACGCGTCGAGGAGAACACTGCCGCAACCCGCATCCACCTCACGCAAGCAGAGCTCGACCTCTTGTCCCCGATCGCCGACCAGGTGGCCGGCACCCGCTACGCGGACATGTCGTTCACCTCCGCAGGCAGGGAGTAGCGCAACTTCCTTTCAGGGGCGCGGGGCTCTGCCGATATGCGGCTCCGCCGCGTGGGCGCGACCAGCCACGACGCACCCGCAGATCACAACGCACCGAACCCGGCAGATGCCCCTATAGCTCCGCCAACAACTCCGCCTTCTTCGAAGCGAACTCCTCATCCGTCACCAACCCCGCCTGATGAAGCTCCCCCAGGTGACGAATCCGCTCAGCAATATCCGCGGGATCGCGCCGCGCCGCCGGCGCGATCCCCGCCGGCACCGGCTCACACGTCCGCACAGCCGCCAGCACCGCCGCAGCGAACGGCAGTGACTCGTGCACCGGCCCGTACCCGAGCCCGAACACCACCGCCGCCGGGTCCTGGTCCGGCTGCGCCGGACTCGGCCCCGCGTCCCTGCGCAGCAGCCGCAGATGCCCCTCGAACACCTCCGGCGACCGCCACTCCACCCCGCTCAGCTCGCCCACCGGGAAGCGCTGGTCGCCGGCCTTCCACTTCGCCGACGAGGCCCCGGTCCAGAACCACCGGAAGGAAACGGCCGAGCCGTCGAACGAGGCCTTCCCGTCGTACGCCTTGAAGCTCAGCGGCGGCTTGGGCGCGTCCACCAGGTGGCGTTCGGCGGGGCCCGACTCGGTCAGCGCGGAGCGCAACTCGTCGGCGTAGTACTCCGCGAGCGTCTCGCGCTCGGCGGGCAGCACCAGACGGTACGGGTCGCTGCTCTCCTTCAGCTGCCCGGCCGCCGCCTCCATCAGCGGATCCGCGCCGGGCCGTGGCTCCATCCGCAGGACCACCGTGCCGCGCCTGCCCGGTGTGAGGGTCACTCCTTCGACCGCTTCCAGCGGCACCCGCCGCTCGCCGAGCGCCTGGAACAGCTTGGGTGTTCGAATCCCCCGTTCGTAGCGGATGAGCACGGAGTCGGACTCGAACTCCCAGGCGGCATGAAATCCGGCCAGTACGTCACCCATGCGGCTCATCGTATGCGGCACGTGCTTCTTCGTCCCCTCCCCGCGCAGACCGCAGTTTCTCCGTCGCTACGCGCGTCCGGATGCCGTCGTGGTGGACAAATTCGCCCGGCAGCCCCCGCTTTCGTCGGCGCAGTCCACCGAGCGGTACGCGCCAACTCCGATTTCTGCGAAATTGCGCAGACTGTCCGTATTCGGCTCGAAATACCCGCCGTGTCCCTTGGCTTGACGGGCCGACAGCACCCGCGCCCCGAAGGCGGGGGACACCGGATCGGCGCCGTGGCCCAGACCGCCGACCTCCAGGTACGGCACGTCCTGCACCCAGTCGTCGGCGTCCCGCATCGCCCACACCTGAGCGGAGGTGCGCAGCTGGGCGGCGCGCTCCACGCGCATGCCGGGGCTGCCGGCCACCGCGATGTCGGCGACCCGCGAGGGCAGCTCGGGGGCGGCGAGTCCGCACACCACGGAGCCGTAGCTGTGGCAGAACAGCGAGACGGGGGACACGCCGGGCAGTCCGCGCAGCATCGCGTTCAGGCGTACCGCGCCCTCCTGTGCCCGCATCGCGGTGGCGGCGTCCATGCCCAGGCCGCTGGGCGCGGTGTAGTCGGCCCAGGCGATGACGGCGGTACGGGTGCCCGGGTCGGCGTCGCGCTGCGCGGTGTACAGGGACCTGGCCATGCCGACGGGGGCCGAGTACTCGCGGTACGTGCGCTGGAAGGTGAGCAGATCGGTGTCGACGCCGGGGACGACCACCGAGACGCGTTCCGCCTTGCGGAGGTTGCCGATGACTTCCGCGACGCGGCCGGAGCCGGAGGGGTCGAAGGCGAGGATGTGGCGGCCGGGGCGCATCAGGGCCTCCAGGCGGCCGAGCCTGCGGGCGGCCTGGCGCTTGCCCTCGGGCGTCAGGCGCTCGTCGTGGATGCGTTCGCGCTCGACCTCGCGGGCCTTGTCCAGGGCGATGCGGTTGGCGCGGTAGCGCAGATCGACGGGGGCGCCGTTCATGTTGCCCACGGCGAGCGGGTAGCGGCGGGCGAGGGCGGCGCGCTGTCCGTCGGTGAGCGAGGCGAAGAAGCGGGACAGCCGGGACGGCGCCGAGTCCGGGTCCGGCAGCTGCCACCCCGCTATCCGGCCGCGCTCCCAGGCGTGCAGCGATTTCTCCAGCTCCGTGGCCTCGCGATGGTGGCGCATGACGGTCCAGCCGGTGGTCGTCAGCATCACGAACACGACGGCCAGCGCCAGCAGCGCGCGCCAGACGTTGAGTTGCGGGGTGGTGTCGAAAGAAGTCACTGGGAGGACACACTAGGAGAACGAGACGGTCTCTCGTCAATCAAGTGACTGGTATCACGTTTCAGTGTGTCGATACGAGGATCAATGCGGGGCTCACCACGGAATCGACCCGTACGCCCGTCCCCGGTCAGCTCGTACGCCAGTCCCCCGCGAGGGCAGGGCCCACCTGGTCCAGGTACGTCGCCATCAGATCGCGCATGGCGGCGAGGCTCAGGTCCTCGCCTGCGGACCACAGCCGTTCAGTGACCCGGATCACCCCGCCGAACGCGGCGACCAGGATGCGCGGCCGGGGGTCGGTGGTTCGCCGTGCTCGGCCTCGGCCTCGCCCCGGTCATGGTCGGCGCCACCGAGGTCATCGTGGGCAACGCGCCCATGGAGCTCTCCGGCGTCGCCGGCGGTCTGCAGCAGGCCGCCATGCAGATCGGCGGCAGCCTCGGCACCGCCGTCCTCGGTGCGGTGATGGCCTCCAAGGTCGACTCCGACCTCGAGGGCAACTGGACCGAGGCCGGCCTCCCGCCGCTCACCCCGGAGCAGTCGGGCCAGGCGCCGAGGCCGTCCAGGTCGGTGCGGCGCCGGTGCCGAAGGGCACGCCCGAGGCGATCGCCGCGAAGATCACGGACGTCGCCCACGACACCTTCATCGCCGGCATGCATCTGGCCTCCCTGGTCGCCGCCGGGGTCGCCGTGGTGGCGGTGCTGGTCGCGTTCCTCACCCAGCGGGGGGCGAACGCGGAGGCCGGCGCAGGAGCCGGCCACATCTGACGGGCCCTCGGGACCGAGTTCGCTCATCCGGGTGAACGCACGCGGTGCCCCCTCCTCCGGGAGGTCCCGCAGGTCACAGTGGGCCAAGTCCTCCGCAAAGCCGGAGGGCGACGGCTGCGGCGCGCTGCTGGAGGGGGGCAGCGCGCCGGGCAGCGTCCCGTCCGCCGCTTCCCGGCGGGCACTCGCACGGGCATTCACCGCCCGTACCGGGGCACCCGACATGTCAACACCGCGACATTCCAACTGATCACGGGAATCAGGGAGTTGACGATGGTGAGCTTCGGCGGCGGCACCCGCAGGCATCCCCGCTCACACGGCCGTACCTGGTCACGGAGGGCTGGGCCGGACCGGGCGGCGCTCGGCATCGCCGGACTCGTCTGCGCCGTCGCCGGATTCTTCGCCCTCGGAATCGTGCTCGGCCCCGTCGCCATGATCTGCGGCCGGCTCGCCCTGGGCCGCAGCTGGGCGGGCTCCCGCCCGGTGCCCGCGCTGGTCGCCCTCGTCCTGGGCGCCATCGACACCCTGCTGGCGCTCCTCTGGCTCGCCGGTACGGCCCCGCCGGGCGCCGGACTGCTCTGACCGCCGGCGGACGGCAGACATCAGGAGCAGACACCAACAGGGGCGGGCCCCCGGCAGGGTGAGCCGGGGGCCCGCCCCTCGTCCGTTGCTGTCTCCGCCCCGCAGGGTCAGGCGTCGCCGCCCGCCACCCCCGGGTCGGCCGCGGAGACGTCGAGCAGCTGGTAGCGGTCGATGGCCTGCTTGAGCACCGACCGGTCGACCTTGCCCTCACGGGCCAGCTCGGTCAGCACCGCCACCACGATCGACTGCGCGTCGATGTGGAAGAACCGCCGGGCCGCCCCCCGCGTGTCGGCGAAGCCGAAGCCGTCCGCGCCCAGCGACTGGTACGTCCCCGGCACCCAGCGCGCGATCTGGTCCGGCACCGACCGCATCCAGTCGGACACCGCGACCACCGGACCCTGCGCCCCGCTCAGCTTCCGCGTCACATACGGCACCCGCTGCTCCTCCTCCGGGTGCAGCAGGTTGTGCTCCTCGCAGGCCACCGCCTCGCGCCGCAGCTCGTTCCAGGAGGTCGCCGACCAGACGTCGGCCCTGACGTCCCACTCCTCGGCGAGGATCCTCTGCGCCTCCACCGCCCAGGGGACGGCCACGCCGGAGGCGAGGATCTGCGCCGGCTTCGAGCCCGAGGTGCCCTCGCTGAAGCGGTACAGGCCCTTGAGGATGCCCTCGACGTCCACGTTCTCCGGCTCGGCCGGGTGCTGGATCGGCTCGTTGTAGACGGTCAGGTAGTAGAAGACGTCCTCGCCGTGCGGGTGCTCCTGGTCGCTGCCGTACATCCGGCGCAGACCGTCCTTGACGATGTGGGCGATCTCGTAGGCGAAGGCCGGGTCGTAGGCGACACAGGCCGGGTTGGTGGAGGCCAGCAGATGCGAGTGGCCGTCCGCGTGCTGCAGGCCCTCACCGGTCAGCGTGGTGCGTCCCGCGGTGGCGCCCAGGACGAAGCCGCGTGCCATCTGGTCGGCCATCTGCCAGAACTGGTCGCCGGTGCGCTGGAAGCCGAACATCGAGTAGAAGACGTACACCGGGATCAGCGGCTCGCCGTGCGTGGCGTACGCCGAGCCCGCGGCGATCAGCGAGGCCGTGCAGCCCGCCTCGGAGATGCCGTCGTGCAGCATCTGCCCGTTCGGCGACTCCTTGTAGGCGAGCAGCAGGTCCCGGTCCACCGACTCGTACTGCTGGCCGAGCGGGTTGTAGATCTTGGCGCTCGGGAAGAACGAGTCCATGCCGAAGGTGCGGTACTCGTCCGGCGCGATCAGCACGAACCGCCTGCCGATCTCCTTGTCCCGCATCAGGTCCTTCAGCAGCCGGACGAACGCCATGGTGGTGGCGATCGACTGCTGGCCGGAGCCCTTCTTGACCGCCGCGTACGTCGCGTCGCCCGGCAGCTTCAGCGGCTTGGAGCGGACCACCCGCGTCGGCACATAACCGCCGAGCGCCTTGCGGCGGTCGTGCATGTACTGGATCTCCTCGCTGTCCCGGCCCGGGTGGTAGTAGGGCGGGAGACCGGACTCGAGGTCCTTGTCGGGGATCGGCAGGTGCAGGCGGTCCCGGAAGCGCTTGAGGTCGTCGACCGTCAGCTTCTTCATCTGGTGGGTGGCGTTGCGGCCCTCGAAGTTCGGGCCCAGCGTCCAGCCCTTGATGGTCTTGGCGAGGATGACCGTCGGCTGGCCCTTGTGCTCCAGGGCCGCCTTGTACGCCGCGTAGATCTTGCGGTGGTCGTGACCGCCGCGGCCCAGGTGCAGGATCTGGTCGTCGGTCATGTTCTCGACCATGGCGCGCAGCCGGTGGTCGTCGCCGAAGAAGTGCTCGCGAATGTAGGCGCCGGTCTCGGTGGCGTACGTCTGGAACTGGCCGTCCGGCGTGATGTTCATCTTGTTGACCAGGATCCCGTCCCGGTCCTGCGCGAGCAGCGGGTCCCAGGAGCGGTCCCAGATCAGCTTGATCACGTTCCAGCCGGCGCCCCGGAAGACCGACTCCAGCTCCTGGATGATCTTGCCGTTGCCGCGCACCGGGCCGTCCAGGCGCTGCAGGTTGCAGTTGACCACGAAGGTCAGGTTGTCCAGGCCCTCCCGCGCGGCGAGGGTGAGCTGGCCCAGCGACTCCGGCTCGTCCATCTCGCCGTCGCCGAGGAACGCCCACACGTGCGACCGGGAGGTGTCGGCGATGCCGCGGGCGTGCATGTAGCGGTTCATCCGGGCCTGGTAGATCGCGCTGATCGGGCCGAGGCCCATCGACACGGTCGGGAACTCCCAGAAGTCCGGCATCAGCCGCGGGTGCGGGTACGAGGACAGACCGTAGGGCGCCTTCGACTTCTCCTGCCGGAAGCCGTCCAGGTGCTTCTCGGTCAGCCGGTCCAGCAGGAAGGCGCGGGCGTAGATGCCGGGGGAGGCGTGCCCCTGGAAGAACACCTGGTCGCCGCCGTCGCCCTCGTCCTTGCCCCGGAAGAAGTGGTTGAAGCCCACGTCGTACAGCGAGGCGGAGGAGGCGAAGGTGGCGATGTGGCCGCCGACGCCGATGCCGGGCCGCTGGGCCCTGGACACCATCACGGCCGCGTTCCAGCGGGTGGCGTTGAGGATCTTGCGCTCGATCTCCTCGTTGCCCGGGAAGAACGGCTCCGCGCTGGTGGGGATCGTGTTGACGTAGTCCGTGCTGCGCATCTCGGGCACGGCCACGCGCTTCTCGCGGGCCCGCTCGATCAGCCGCAGCATCAGATAGCGGGCCCGCTCCCTGCCGCGTGCCTCCACCGCGGCGTCCAGGGAGTCGAGCCACTCCTGCGTTTCCTCGGGGTCGAAGTCAGGAACCTGACTCGGAAGGCCGCCAATGATGATCGGGTTGCGATCGGATGCGGAAGCCACGCTGTTCCTTACCTGTCGAAGGGCCGTAAGGACGGCCGCTGCTTCGCTCTTGTCGCCGGACATGGCCGGGTATGCGCCGCTCCCATGGTCCACCTCGGCGCGGTGTACGTCATCTCTACTGCGAGGTAACCCGTGGCCGGACCGGTGGGGGGACGTAAGGGGCGAACTCATTCGAGTCTCGTACCCGCAGACGGTTCCCAAACGTGCAAACTGGGCACAAAGGTGTGGTGTATGTCACCGCGAGCCATGATGCTGTGCCTGGAGTTGCGGCGACCCGGCCGCAAACGTCACCGTTTCGGCGGTCCGGACGGCCGGGTACTTGCGCGATCCGTCCCGCCCGTGTGGACTACGGCCAATGCTTCGCGCACGCGCGTGGCTGAGTTATTCCCAAGACATGATCAGGAGGCAACCCGTGAGCGCGACCGCGGACCACGCGGAGGAGCGGACGAACCCTGCCGCCAGGCTGGGGTTCCAGCCCGGGCAGGTGGTCCAGGAGATCGGCTACGACGACGACGTCGACCAGGAGCTCCGCGAGGCCATTGAGGCCGTCATCGGTAGCGACCTCGTCGACGAGGACTACGACGACGTGGCCGACGCCGTTGTGCTGTGGTTCCGTGACGACGACGGCGACCTGACGGATGCGCTGGTGGATGCCACCACGTACATCGAAGAGGGCGGCTCGATCCTGCTCCTCACGCCGAAGACCGGCCGTGCGGGGTATGTGGAGCCGAGCGACATCTCGGAAGCCGCGACCACGGCCGGTCTGACGGCGTCCAAGAGCGTCAGCGTCGGCAAGGACTGGAGCGGCAGCCGCCTCGCCACGCCGAAGGCAGCCAAGTCCAAGCGGTGACCCCGCGTCGCCGCACGGCCGCCCGCCGCGGCGGCCGGCCCCGGAGGCGGTGCCTCGGGAGCGCCGCCACGGCCTGAGCGGCCACGACGTACCCGACGGCGGACGGGCTGACGCGATCAGCCCGTCCGCCGGCTTTCTGCGCGCCTGCGTAAGGTGTCCATCGTCCGAACGGCCCACTGAAGGGGATGAACACGACGATGGCTATCCAGGTCGGCGAAAAGGCTCCCGACTTCGAGCTCAAGGACAACCACGGCGCGAGCGTGAAGCTCTCCGACTTCCGCGGCCGGAAGAACGTGGTCCTGCTCTTCTACCCCTTCGCCTTCACCGGCGTGTGCACCGGCGAGCTGTGCGAGCTGCGGGACAACCTGCCGCAGTTCACCGACCGCGACACCCAGCTGCTGGCGGTCTCCAACGACTCCATCCACACCCTGCGGGTCTTCGCCGAGCAGGAGAACCTCGAGTACCCGCTGCTGTCGGACTTCTGGCCGCACGGCAACGTCTCGCGGGCCTACGGCGTCTTCGACGAGGACAAGGGGTGCGCCGTGCGCGGCACCTTCATCATCGACAAGGAAGGCGTCGTGCGGTGGACGGTCGTCAACGGCCTCCCGGACGCCCGTGACCTCAACGAGTACGTCAAGGCGCTCGACACCCTGTAATTCTTCGGGTTGCGGGCCTGCGGCGGCCGGGAACCCCTCACTAGGATCGACTCGTTGATCCGACATCCACGCACGATGGGGCATCCTGCCCCAGGACACCATATGGAGGACTCGTGGGAGTCAGCCTCAGCAAGGGCGGCAACGTATCGCTGACCAAGGAGGCGCCGGGCCTGACCGCCGTCATCGTCGGACTGGGGTGGGACGTCCGCACCACGACCGGCACCGACTTCGACCTGGACGCCAGCGCGCTGCTGCTGAACAGCTCCGGAAAGGTCGCGAGCGACCAGCACTTCGTCTTCTTCAACAACCTCAGGAGCCCCGACGGCTCGGTGGAGCACACCGGTGACAATCTCACCGGTGAGGGCGAGGGCGACGACGAGCAGATCAAGGTCAACCTCGCCGCCGTCCCGGCCGACATCGAGAAGATCGTGTTCCCGGTCTCCATTTACGACGCCGAGAACCGTCAGCAGTCCTTCGGCCAGGTGCGCAACGCCTTCATCCGCGTCGTCAACCAGAACGGCGGCACCGAGATCGCCCGCTACGACCTCTCGGAGGACGCCTCCACCGAGACGGCCATGGTCTTCGGCGAGCTCTACCGCCACGGCGCGGAGTGGAAGTTCCGCGCCATCGGTCAGGGCTACGCCTCCGGCCTGCGCGGCATCGCGCAGGACTTCGGCGTGAACGTCTGAGCCGAACCACCTCGATCCGTCCGGCGCCGCACGGTTTACGTGCGGCGCCGGACGCGCAGGACCACCTGAGAAAAGAACGCACCCGGGGAGGGACTCATGGGCGTCACGCTCGCCAAGGGAGGCAACGTCTCCTTGTCCAAGGCCGCACCCAACCTCACGCAGGTGATGGTCGGGCTCGGCTGGGACGCTCGCTCCACCACCGGAGCCCCCTTCGACCTCGACGCCAGCGCCCTGATGTGCACCGGCGGCCGGGTCATGGGCGACGAGTGGTTCATCTTCTACAACCAGCTCAAGAGCCCCGACGGCTCGGTGGAGCACACCGGTGACAACCTCACCGGTGAGGGCGACGGCGACGACGAGTCCCTGCTGGTGGACCTGACCAAGGTGCCGCCGCAGTGCGACAAGATCGTCTTCCCGGTCTCCATCCACATGGCCGACGAGCGCGGCCAGACCTTCGGGCAGGTCAGCAACGCCTTCATCCGTGTCGTCAACCAGGCCGACGGCCAGGAGCTCGCCCGCTACGACCTGAGCGAGGACGCCTCCACCGAAACGGCGATGATCTTCGGCGAGCTCTACCGCTACCAGGGCGAGTGGAAGTTCCGTGCAGTCGGTCAGGGGTACGCGTCGGGGCTGCGGGGCATCGCTCTAGACTTCGGAGTCAACGTTTCGTAAAGCCGAGTACGGCAGCGGGGGATACCCGTGATTACACGATGGGGTAGCCAGTGGTTCTGAAAACCTTCGGCTGGTCGTTCGCGGTCACCGCGCTCGGCCTGGTCGCAGCGGTCTTCTACGGGGGGTGGACCGCCTTCGGCATCGTGGCGATCCTCTCCGTCCTGGAGATCTCGCTGTCCTTCGACAACGCGGTGGTCAACGCCGGGATCCTGAAGAAGATGAATGCCTTCTGGCAGAAGATCTTCCTCACCATCGGCATCCTGATCGCCGTTTTCGGCATGCGGCTGGTCTTCCCCGTCGTCATCGTCGCCATCAGCGCCCAGCTCGGTCCGATCGAGGCCGTCGACCTCGCGCTCACCGACAAGGACCGCTACCAGGAGCTCGTCACCGACGCCCACCCGTCGATCGCCGCGTTCGGTGGCATGTTCCTGCTGATGATCTTCCTCGACTTCATCTTCGAGGACCGCGACATCAAGTGGCTGGGCTGGCTGGAGCGCCCGCTGGCCAAGCTCGGCAAGATCGACATGCTGTCGGTCTGCATCTCGCTGATCGTCCTGCTGATCGCCGCGACGACCTTCGGCGCCAACGCCCACCAGCACGGCGGCGCCCACGCCGACAAGGCGCAGACGGTCCTGCTCGCCGGCATCGCCGGTCTGATCACGTACATGATCGTGGGCGGGCTCTCCGGCTACTTCGAGGACCGCCTCGAGGAAGAGGAGGAGCGCGAGCACGAGGAGGAGGAGAAGGCCGCACGCGAGGGCAAGCCCAAGTCGGCGATCGCCCTGGCCGGCAAGGCCGCGTTCTTCATGTTCCTCTACCTCGAGGTGCTGGACGCGTCCTTCTCCTTCGACGGTGTCATCGGCGCCTTCGCCATCACCAACGACATCGTCCTGATGGCGCTCGGCCTCGGCATCGGCGCCATGTACGTCCGTTCGCTCACCGTGTACCTGGTCCGCCAGGGCACCCTGGACGACTACGTCTACCTGGAGCACGGCGCGCACTACGCGATCGGCGCCCTGGCCGTGATCCTGCTGGTCACCATCCAGTACGAGATCAACGAGATCATCACCGGCCTCATCGGTGTGGTTCTCATTGGCTGGTCCTTCTGGTCCTCCGTGCGCCGCAACCGGGCGCTCGCGGCAGCCGAGGGAGAAGCCGGCACCAAGACGGAGGTCACCTCCGGGGTGTGACAGCCCTCCAGGTGAGGAACGCTTCCCAGCGGGGCGGTCGTCGAGGACTCTCCTCACGGCCGCCCCGCCGGTCGTACGGCGGGGTTCGACAAGCGGATCTGGGGCGGGAATGGGCTTGCTGGACGGACTGTGGCGCGGTCGCGGAACGGACTTCGACTCGGGCAACGCGGCCACCAACGCCATCGAGCTGACCAAACGGCACGGGCACGTCTCCCTGACCAAGCAGGGCGCGGCCACCGGGCATCTGCGCATCAACCTCAGCTGGCGGATGCGCACCTCCGACATCGGCGGCTCCCAGCGCGAGAGCCTGCTGCGCCATCCCTTCAGGGCGCTCAAGCCGCCGGAGGTCGTCGGGCACAGCCAGAGCATGGTCAACGTCGACCTGGACCTCGGCTGCCTCTACGAGCTGCAGGACGGCACCAAGGGCGTGGTGCAGCCGCTCGGCAACTACCTCGGGGACGTCAACGCGCCGCCCTACGTCAAGCTCAGCGGCGACGACCGCTTCGGCTCGGCGTCCGGGGAGACGATGTACGTCAACCTCGACCACCGGGAGGAGATCAAGCGGCTGCTGGTCTTCGCCTACATCTACGACCAGACCCCGGCCTTCGACCGCACCCACGCGGTGGTCACCCTCTACCCCAGCAACGGCCCCCGCATCGAGATCGGCCTCGACGAGCGCGCCCCGCAGGCACGCTCCTGCGCCGTGGTGATGATCGAGAACGTGAAGAACGAGATCATCGTCCGCCGCGAGGTCAAGTTCGTCTACGGCTTCCAGGCCGAGCTCGACCGCCTCTACGGCTGGGGCCTCCAGTGGGGCCGCGGCTACAAGTCCAAGGCGACCCGCTAGCCCGCCGACGGGCACGAGAAGGGCGCCTGGGAGCCCAGGCGACCCTGACCGGTGACCCTAGGGCCTGTCGTTTGGATCAGCCCGCGGGCGCGGGGTCTGGCACGCGCATCTGCGGCGTTGTCACCGGTTGCCGATGCTCCGCATCGGCGCCCTCCTTCGCCTTGC